>NZ_JBQHUL010000003.1:0-187467 GCF_052065235.1 Blautia sp. HCP28S3_G10
TTTGGAAAAGGCGATAGCTTCATACCAAAAAATTTCATCATATAAGATTGATTCAGCTGACGTAAGTCAGTTTTAAATCATAAAATCCAATGCCGTTGAAATGGCTGAAAATCTTGATTTTAAGCCAAAAATCCGGTATTAGTCCTGTTAGTTTAATGGATAGAACAAGTGCCTCCTAAGCGGTGACCAGAGTTATCGCCTCGGCGTATAACAGAAAAATGAATTTGAGTTCGATTCTGTTATGTGATGTCACAATTAAGAGGACATGCGTTTTTGGAAAAGGCGATAGCTTCATACCAAAAAATTTCATCATATAAGATTGATTCAGCTGACGTAAGTCAGTTTTAAATCATAAAATCCAATGCCGTTGAAATGGCTGAAAACCTTGATTTTAAGCCAAAAATCCGGTATTAGTCCTGTTAGTTTAATGGATAGAACAAGTGCCTCCTAAGAAGGAGCCGCGGCTGAACCCTGAGGGAAAACAGAAAAAAGAACTTGGAGTTCGAATCGATTCTGGAAGAGACAAAATTAACAACGAAGCTTTCCCCATTCTGGCGGATGCTCTACTGTTAATAAAATGAATAATCTGATGATATCCAGCTAATCAAAATTAGCTGAAAATCATAAAACGGTTACCGAACCAAAGTGGCAAAAATCCAGTGTTTAAGCCAAAAATCGGTAATGTCCTCTTAGTTTAACGGATAAAACAAGCGCCTCCTAAGCGCTAGCTGTGGGTTCGATTCCCGCAGGGGACGGTTACTAAAAAAGCGGTAATGATTAGCAGAAAATGCTATGTCATGAGCCGCTTTTTTCTTTGCGATGAGATAAGAAAAGGCAGGCAGGGAATGAATTTCCAGCTAATTTGAAGTGATTTTTGTTAGCTGGCAGCTAATCAAAAATGCTGTTTTGCAAACAGGAAAAAATGGACTTTCTGCTAACATCGGGGTTCGTTCCTGTTGAAACCTCAGATCGGGGATGTAAAACAAGGTAAAATGGAGTAAAATCCCTCGCTGAAAGGAACTTCTGCAAACATCCATTAGCTGAAACAATAGAATATTTCATTAGCTGTAGCTAATGCAAACGGGATGCTCGTTTGGATCAGATTCAAATATAAGAATCTAATCTAAACGGGCATTTTTTGATGCAACAGGGGAGCAATAGATTCTGATGACTGTGCTTGCACAAAGGAAGAAGAATCTATTAGCGACCCGCAAGAACATGAGTATGGAGCATGATAATGCGAAATACGAATGTTCTCAGGATTATGGAAGCGTAAGCGGAACAATCCGTGTTGCAGCAAATGTTGTTTGGATTACAGGAAAAGGAGGAGTTCAATGGCAAGAAAAGAAAACGAATCAAACAGGCTGTTTGAGGATGAAAAAGTCATAGAAATTGAGATTGAAAGACTCAGATCATTTAAAGACCATCCTTTTAAAGTGACTGATGATAAGGAAATGCATCTCCTGAAGGACAGCATCAAACAGTACGGTGTATTGAATCCGCTGATCGTAAGACCGGTGCCGGATGGAGTATATGAAATTATCTCAGGTCACAGAAGAAAATATGCGGCTCAGCAGCTTGGATACCGAAAAGTACCGGTGATCATACGGGTAATGAACGATGAGGAAGCCATTATTAAAATGGTAGATGCTAATCTGCAAAGAGAACGGATCAGTTACAGTGAAAAAGCATTTGCCTACAAAATGAAAAATGATGCTATGAAAAGAACTGCCGGAAGACCGCGTAGCCAAATTGACCACAATTTAAAAGGAAAAAGAACGGTAGAGATTATTGCTGAGGAAACCGGCGAAAGTCCAAAGCAGGTCCAGAGATACATTACTCTTACGAATCTGATTCCAGAACTGTTACAGCAGTTGGATGATGAACTGATCTCATTCAATCCGGCTGTCGAACTGGCAGCTTTAAAAGAAAATGAGCAGAAAGAATTGATTGAGGCAATGGATTATGCCCAATCGGTCCCTTCTCTCTCGCAAGCGCAACGGATGAAAAAACTGAGTAAAGAAGGAAATCTGTCTCTGGAAAAGATGCAGGATATTCTGAGTGAGGTTAAAAAAGGGGAAATATCAAGGGTCACATTTACAAATGAACAGCTTCACAGATACTTCCCCAACAACTATACACCGGAAATGATGAAGCGTGAAATCGTAGCAATCTTAAAAATATGGATGGAACAATATTGGAACAAATAAGAAACGGAGGAATGAAGAATGTGTAAAGTAATCGCTGTTACAAATCAGAAAGGCGGAGTCGGAAAGACCACGACAACCGTAAATTTAGGGATTGGTCTCGCAAAAGAAGGAAAAAAAGTGCTGTTGATTGATGCAGATCCACAGGGAAGCCTGACAGCCAGTCTGGGGTATGTGGAACCGGATGATCTTGGTACTACTCTGGCAACGATCATGCTGACAGTTATTAATGAGGAAGAAATAAAACCGGAGGATGGAATTCTTCATCATGAAGAGAATGTGGATCTGTTACCGGCAAATATTGAATTATCGGCCCTGGAAGTAACCCTGGGAAATGTGATGAGCCGGGAAATGATCATGAAAGATTATATCGAAATGATGAGAGAACGATACGATTATATTCTGATCGACTGTATGCCCAGCCTTGGAATGATGACAATCAATGCTCTTGTTGCTTCGGATGCAGTTCTGATTCCGGTACAGGCAGCATATCTGCCGGTGAAAGGTCTTCAACAGCTGATCAAAACCATTTCTATGGTAAAGAAAAGGCTGAACAGGAAATTGCAGATCATGGGAATTCTGTTGACAATGGTTGATTTCCGAACAAATTACGCAAAGGATATTTCAACGATGCTCCATGTTACATACGGATCAAAGATAACGATTTTTGAAAATGTAATACCATTATCCGTAAAAGCAGCAGAAACAAGTGCAGAGGGAATCAGCATTTATGCCCACTGTCCTAAGAGCAAAGTGTCCAATGCATATAAGAGGCTTACACAGGAGGTTTTGGAATATGAAAAATAGAAGCGGCGAGAAAATCAAATTAACAAGCATCGACGAATTACTGGGTGTTGTAAATGAAGAATCTGCTATGGAGATTGAGATTGATAAAATAAAGTCCTTTGCAGGTCATCCATTTAAAGTAATTGATGATGAGAAAATGCAGAATCTCATAGAAAGCATCAGTGAATCAGGAGTTTTGACCCCGGTTCTGATCCGTCCGGATCAAAATGATGGATATGAAATGATCTCCGGTCATCGTCGGATGCATGCGGCACAGAAGGCGGGGTTAATAACAATACCGGCAATTGTCAGAGAAATGACGGATGATGAAGCTGTGATTGCCATGGTAGATGCCAATATCCAAAGAGAGGAGTTGCTTCCGAGTGAGAAGGCATTCGCTTATAAAATGAAAATGGAAGCAATGAAAAGACAGGGGGCTCGAATAGACTTAACTTGTGTTCAAAATGATCACAAGTTGGGAAAGAAATCAAGAGAAATTCTTGGAGAACAAATAGGTATTAGCAGTGCACAAATCCAGCGTTATATCCGTTTGACAGAACTTATCCCAGATTTACTGGAATTGGTAGACAAGAAACGTCTGAACTTTACCATTGCTGTTGATATCTCATATATTCCGCAGGATGTACAGAAATGGATTTATGAATATATCTGTGACAATGGATTTATCAAACCGAACCAGATTGCAGCTTTAAAAAATTATCTTGGACAAGGACCGGTTACCCAGAGCTTGATGATCAGTATCTTAAACAGTCATATTCAGGTTAAGGCTCCTGCAAGAAAGGTTACGTTGAATGAAAAGAAGCTGACAAAATATTTTTCTAAGAATTATACATCGGAAGACATGGAGAAAGTCATTGAATCATTATTGGAGAAATGGAAACAGGAACAGGAGGAAGTGTGATGGATTTTAAATATTTATATGGAAAGCAGGCAGATCAGTATTCGTTCATACATATACCGAAGATGCTGGTAACTGAAAAAGTATTTACTGATATAACGATTCATGCAAAAGTTCTCTACGGTCTTCTTTTAGACCGTATGGGAATGGCGGTAAAAAATAAATGGGTCGATGAAAGAAACCGGATGTATGTTGTTTATCCGATTCAGGAGATCCAGAAAGATATGGGAGTAACCAGAAAAAAAGCAAGGGAATGTCTGACAGAGCTTGAAAATGCCGGACTTATAGAAAAGCATTTTAGAGGCATGGGGCTGCCAAGCATTTATTACGTAAAAGACTTTGCGGTAGCGTGAGTAAGAAATGTCCATTATGGAACTACTACCGCAGGAAAGGAGAAAATATGGATCAGAAATTGACATTTCGATACTTTTACGGGAATGAAGCTGATCAGTACAGCTTCTACCGGATACCAAAACTTTTATTCAAAAATGAATATTTTAAAAATCTGAGCAGTGATGCAAAGATCTTATACGGTCTGATGCTAGATAGAATGTCTTTGTCCATCAAAAATCAGTGGTTTGATGAACAGAACCGGGCATACATCTATTTTTCCATTGAAGATATCATGGAACTGCTGAACTGTGGAAGGAATAAAGCTGTAAAATCGCTGCAGGAACTGGATGATGAGAATGGAATCGGTTTGATTGAAAAGCGCAGGCAGGGATTTGGAAAAGCAAACATCATATATGTAAAAAGCTTCATGGTCTATGAGAAACAGGCGGAACAATCAGCAGAGGAAGCACAGAAGTTTACAAAACAAACCAATGTTGATACTCTGGAAGATGCAGAAGTTTATAAAACAAACTCCATGAAGTCCCAAAAACAAACTTCAAGAAGTCCTGAAAATAAACTTCAAGAAGTTTGCAATTCAAACTCTAATTATAATAATACTAGCGATATTAAAGAGAGTAAGAATAAATCAGATCAAATCATATCCGATAGACAGAAATCAGATGTTGATGGGATGGATACAGTATCCGCTTATCAGAATCTCATCAAAGAAAACATAGATTATGATTCATTACTTATTGCGCATCAGTATGACGAAGCATTGATTCAGGGCATTTATGAGCTTATTCTAGAAACCGTTCTGTGCAGTAGTGAAAAGATCCTGATTGCAAGTAACTGGTATCCGGCGGAGCTGGTACGCAGTAAATTTTTAAAACTGAATTATTCCCACATCGAGTATGTTCTTGACTGTTTCAAGAAGAATACATCAAAGGTGAAAAATATCAAGAAATATATGCTGGCAGCATTGTTCAATGCCCCGACAACGATCGATGGGTACTATAAGGCAGAAGTGAATCATGACATGCCGCAGTTTGCTGTCTGACTGAGAGGAGGAGAAAGATGTTTTGTTTAAAGCTCATTGGGAAAATATTATTGATTCCGGTCTGGTTTATTCTCATAATCGTGGGAATACTCGTTAAGCTGGTTGTGAATATGGTTTCAATTGCTAAATCATTTGTGGTGCTTGGACTGGTAGCTTTGGCAATAGGAACGATTATCTGTTACCAGGATTGGGTGCAGGTTGTATTTTTGTTCTGCCTGATCGTTTCAGCATTTCTGGTTTTGTATGTAAGTGTATTTATAGATGCTGCGATTGATCTGGCCCGGGAAAAATTAGTGAGAATATTGTTAGCATAGAGGAGGAGAAGAACCATGATTAAAGAAAATGATTATATCCAATTACCACCGCTTCGTAGAGATACGGATTTGAAAGTGGTTATGGCATTGTGGGAATATGTAAAGATGCCAGAAGAATCCAGGCAAAAGGTCTTAGCATTTTTAGATGAATCAGAAAAGAATAATCCAAGTGGGGAGCTTCCCCCACTTGATTATCTGCAATCACTTCCTGTTGAAGATATCAATGATTTTGATAAAGTTATGGGAAAGATTATTAATGACATTATTGTAGAAGCATGTGATCTGGCTTGTTGGGTATATGTCTGTAAGTTTATAGAAGGATTGTCATTGGAACAGATTGTGGATCAGAATAGAAGCGCAGAACAGTTTATAGCTGCTCTATTCTCTATGTTTGATAAATACATAGATATTCCTGATAACGATAGTAATAATATCAGACCATCATGAGTAAATTGATGCAGAACTGGGAATAAATATGCTATACTAATGTAGTTCCTTATTTTTTTACCTGTATACTTCGTTATGCCTAAGTATTTTACATTGGAATATACAATCTGATAAGTTTCCTTAATTATAAGTACAATAAGGGTATCATATCGGAAATGAGGTGTAGAATACTTGCAAGCTGAGAACTATATTATTGCCAGGATTGAGCAGTTGTGTGAAAAAAAGAAATTTAGCAGGTACAGACTCGCTCAGAAATCTGGAATTGCCCAGTCATCTATTTCTACATTGCTAAACAGGAAGAGTGTTCCAACGATTCAGACTCTTGAGAAAATATGTGAGGGATTCGATATCACCCTTGCCCAGTTTTTTGCAGGTGATGAAGAAATTCCTGATTTAACAGCAGATCAGAAACAGCTGCTTTCTGACTGGAATGCGATGGACGAACATCAAAAAGAGCTGGTAAAAGCGTATATACAGGGCATTATTAGAAAATAAGGACGTCTGTGCTGAGGGATGGCATAGTACGTCCTTATTTCAGCTTTGGGGGTTTTTATGAAAAGAAGTAATATTTTATGCTTTGTACTTATATTAGGGATTACGCTCTGTGGTTGTCAGACGCAACCTGCAAAAACATTAACAACAAAACAACAGTTGGATCAGATGGATTATGAATCTGATGATGACTTTGAACTGTCTCTTCAATCATCAATCGGTAAAGAACAATGCTTTATTTGCGGAACACCGGCTGGTGGACTTCTGGAATATTATAAAAAATTCGATTCAATTGGGATTATCCATTGGGCCGATATGTCAGTCACTGACACCCGGATCCGAGAATATGATGATAATGGAAATGAGAAGATTGATTCTGGGCATATGAGCACAATGATAAATTCTTTTGGAGAGGATTATGGTTCTATTATGACACACTCTCAACCGGATAGATGTATTGCGGAACCAAATATACGCCTTGGGGAGAAAGATACGATAGACTGTGAAACGCTCAAAGATCAATTGTGTCAGGATTGTCTGGATAAGGTGTGTAAATTTTATGAAGACCAGGTAAACAGTGATAATGATGAATATCTGGAAAGCACGGGGTACTCGCTGATTGATTTTACAACAGGAGAACTTTATACCCTATCTGATCCGTATCAGGGATATAGTATTCGGGATTATATGATCCGATATGATTATAGAGAACAGGGAGACGGAGAAAAATATATAGATTTGCTGATCTTCTATGCTCCGATCCGGGGAGAGGAAGGTTAAGAAAAGAGGAAACTATGCAGACAAGGCAGGAGGCAATACAATATTGCCATTCATTTCAAGATGTATATGAAGATTATCCTTTTCATGATGATAACTGGTGTGTTATGCGTCATAAGGGAAATAAGAAAACATTTGCGCTTATTTATGATAAAGATGGTTATGTATGGATAAATGTAAAATGTGATCCGGAATGGAGAGAGTTCTGGAGAAATGCTTTTGAATCTGTGATCCCAGCTTATCATATGAACAAGACACACTGGAATTCTATTATCTTGGATGGCTCTGTTCCTGATAAAGATATCTGGCGGATGATCGGGGAAAGTTATGATCTGACGAAAGGAAAGAAAAAATGAGGATATTAGTAGATGCGGATTCCTGTCCTGTGGTGTCAATCGTAGAAAAAACAGCAAAGAAATATGAAATCCCTGTTGTTCTTTTATGTGATACAAACCATGTTTTATATTCAGATTACAGTGAAGTAATCACAGTGGGAGCAGGTGCTGATGCAGTAGATTTTAAACTGGTCAGTCTGTGCCAGAAAGGAGACATTGTTGTAACGCAGGATTATGGTGTCGCGGCAATGATTCTGGGAAAAGGTGCTTATGGTATCCATCAGAGCGGTAAATGGTATACAAATGAAAATATAGATCAAATGCTGATAGAGCGATATCTAGCGAAGAAAGCCAGAAACGCAAAGAAAAAACGTCATTTGAAAGGTTCGTCTAAAAGGACGGAGGAAGACGATAAAAGGTTTGAAGTGTTTTTGAATAAATTGATTGAGATGTATATTAAGGATAGGTAGCAGAAAAATAAGGACGTAGGCTTTCACTCCCCTATGTCCTGCTTATTCTATTCCAATTCTACAAACTGAAATTGAACAAAATCGCTGCGCGATGGCCTGCCAAGGCTGTGGCGCAGCTTTTTACTTTTTCTAAAAAAGGCAGTGACAGGATTGGCCCAAGATAGTATTGTTAAAGTACCACCAATAACAAACTTCAAACACGGGCTTAGTCCCAACAACTGCCTATGAAAAGAATATCATCTTTAGGCTGCTTACACAAGCAGTTTTATTTTGCAAATTTTTTGAAAGCAGCAAGTTCTCTCGCCAAAACATCGGTATCTTTGCATAACCATTTTCCAATGCTTCTTGATAATACTCATCGAACCATCCTTTGAACACTCCTATACCATCATGACATGCACCAGACCAACTTATCGCAAATTTTATCGAATGGACTTCTTTTAATAGCTCTGCCATTACACGGGCTCCTTGACTAAATCCTAAAATACCAATATTGTTACAGTCAATAAAGTCCTGCGTGTAAAGATACTGATAAACTTTTTTTGTATCATTCACTTCTCCACAAAAGCTTAATTTCGTTTGGCAAGCCTTACTATCACCGCATCCTGCATAATCAAGACGAATTGAAGCAATGCCGATGTTCAATAATCTTTTGGACATTTCTGCAAACAAATTACCGACTTCATTTTTTGTGATCCTGTTCCATGGCATAGAATCACCGCTGGCATTTTTTCGTGTTTTTGGGAATAAGAAAACACTGCTGGGATAGCGTATTCTGTATTATATATTGTAATTAGTTTTTCCATATCTTGTTCTCCTCTATTTTCGATTTGTATAGCCTCTCTTAACATCTATTCCACTGCCTGCACCCTCTCCAAATGGTCGAGTTGCCGGATTGGTTGTCACCCTTTTTCATTTTCCAAAAATCATCCCAAAATGCCTGACATCTAATCCACTGCCTCAAATCGTGACATCTAATCCGAGGTTACAACCTGACATACATTTTGCAGTAGATATGTTTCCATATAAGAAAACCGAGCTTCTTCAGAAGTCTGGCTTCAAATCCCAACCTCCGAAAAAGCCCGGAAATACGCCGCTTTCTGGCACTTGATTTTATTTCCTTGACATCAATACTACCGTCTCCACATGGGTCGAGACAATGGCTTGAATGTCCGCAGTACACGGGAATAAATCATATGCCGGTGTATGAGGGAACATATCAGGTCTATACAGAAGCCCTGAGTGTGCTTTTCCCGGTTGACAGTATGGACAGCTGTGAGGAAATGATGATTCAGGACTGGCCGGGCGCTCTTTACAAGAAAGATGACACGGCATTTCTCTGTTGGACTTATTCTCCGGAAGTCACTTATGTTCTGGAATACACTCCAAGCCATCTTGATGATTCCGAAATCATCAAGATGGCTGAAAGTGCAGAACCTGTAAAATAAAAACCACAGTCTACACTTCAAATCGGAGCGTGACTGTGACTTTTTATTTATGCACGGGCATGATTTTTCTATCATTCCTTCTTGGAAAAATGTGATTTTATCACGGAGAGCGCCTCCGAAACAGGTTATACTACAAATACAAAACACAAGGAGGTATTCTTATGAGACTGAAAGATAAAGTTGCAATCATCACCGGAGGCAGCCGTGGCATTGGCTACGCTACCGCAGACAAATTTTTGAAGGAAGGTGCTACGGTAATCCTGACCGCAAGCTCACAAGGTTCTGCTGACAAAGCGGTTGCGCAGCTGAAAGAAAAGTACCCTGATGCAACAGTTGCGGGAATCAGTCCTAACCTGTCCAATTTGGAATCTGTCCGCAATGCGTTCCGAGAAGCTGCCTCAAAATACGGTTGCATTGATATTCTGGTGAACAATGCCGGTGTATCCGAAAGCACTCCCTTTGCCGAGTATACGGAGGAAACCTTTGATAAGGTTATGGATCTGAATGTAAAAGGCGTGTTCAATGCTACAAGAGCCGCCAGTGAGTGCATGATTGCAAAAGGTCAAGGTGTTATTCTCTCCACCTCCTCAATGGTCAGCATTTACGGCCAGCCCAGTGGCTTTGCTTATCCCGCATCCAAATTTGCTGTCAATGGTCTGACGGTTTCCCTTGCCCGAGAATTGGGTCCGAAGGGTATTCGAGTGAATGCGGTCGCTCCCGGTATTACCCTGACCGATATGATGAAGGCTGTTCCCAAGGAAGTAATTGATCCGCTCATCAAGCAGATCCCTCTGCGCCGCCTGGGTCAGCCGGAGGATATTGCCAATGCATTTGTGTTCCTGGCATCTGACGAAGCATCCTATATCACGGGCGTTGTGCTCAGTGTAGACGGAATGGCAAGAACATAAAAAAGGAAACAGGGCAGCTGGAAACGGCTGCCCTATCTTCAAAATATGGAGGTATACACATGAAAAGAATCATTCCCATTTTAATGACTTTACTGCTTCTCTCTGGTTGTGCAACGCAATCCGCTGAAAAAACCTATCGACAGATTACTATGGAGGAAGCTATTACGATGATGGAGGAGGAAACCGGATACATCATCCTCGATGTTCGTACTGCTCAGGAATATAGCGAAAAGCATATTCCCGGTGCTATCAATATTGCCAACGAATCCATTGGCACAGAGGATATCTCTGAACTGCCGGATAAAGATCAGCTGATTCTGGTATACTGCCGCAGCGGTAATCGGAGTAAGCAGGCATCTGAAAAACTGGTGAAACTGGGCTACACCAATATCATTGAGATCGGCGGAATTAATAGTTGGCCCGGTGAAACAGTCACCGGCGATAAGTGATAAAATCACAGAACAAGGAACGACTACTGGATATAATAAAGCCATAAAAAAGAAAACAGGAGGACTTAAATATGTCTGCTATCAGTGTTAATAAAAACAATTTCAATCAAGAGGTTTTGAACTCGGACAAGCCCGTCCTGATGGATTTCTGGGCTCCCTGGTGTGGTCCTTGCCGCATGGTAGTTCCTCTGGTAGAGGAGATTGCCAAGGAGCGCTCCGATATCAAGGTTGTTAAAATTAATGTGGATGAGGAACAGGAACTGGCTATGCAGTTCGGTGTGATGAGCATACCCACTCTGGTGGTTATGAAGAACGGAAAGATTGTCCATCAAGTCACCGGTGCCAGACCTAAGGCTCAGATTCTCGCCATGCTGTAAGGAGGTGCAAAGATGAGATTCTTCGATTTCCTGAAAGGCCCTGACATCAATCAGGGTGTCAAAGAATATAGCACTACGGATGGCGCAGTCCTGCTGGATGTTCGCACCCCCGACGAATACCGGCAGGGGCATATCCCCGGCAGTAAAAATGTTCCTTTGCAGTCCATTGACAAAGTGGCTGGCATGATTGACAATAAAGCTACCCCCATCTTTGTACACTGTCTCAGTGGTGCAAGAAGCCGCCAGGCAGCTGCTGTTTTGCAGCAGCTGGGTTATACCAACGTGAAAAACATAGGCGGAATTTCCGCTTATGCAGGAAAGGTGGAACGATAATATGAAAGTTGTCATTGTAGGCGGTGTGGCAGGCGGTGCTACCGCTGCCGCCCGTATTCGCAGACTGAATGAGCAGGCAGAAATCGTAGTTTTTGAGCGCTCGGGGTATATCTCCTATGCCAACTGTGGTCTGCCATACTATATCGGTGATGTGATTACCGATCGGTCGGATCTGACCCTCCAGACCCCGGAAAGCTTCTTCTCCCGGTTCCGTGTGAACATGAAGGTGCGCCATGAGGTCACAGCGATTCATCCTGAAGAAAAAACCGTTTCCGTGAAAAATCTGGAAACCGGTGAGGAGTTTGAGGAGAGCTATGACAAGCTGATTCTCTCTCCCGGAGCCAAGCCTACCCAGCCCCGGCTTCCCGGTGTAGGTCTTGATAAGCTGTTCACCCTGCGTACTGTTGAGGATACCTTCCATATCAAGGATTACATCAATGCAAACCATCCCAAATCCGCTGTACTGGCAGGCGGTGGCTTCATTGGATTGGAGCTGGCAGAAAACCTGCGAGAGCTGGGGATGGATGTCACCATTGTCCAGCGTCCAAAACAGCTTATGAATCCCTTTGATGCCGATATGGCTTCTTTCATCCATAATGAAATGCGCAAGCACGGTGTAAAGCTGGCACTTGGTCATACCGTAGAAGGGTTTGAGGAAAGGGATGGCGGCGTGGATGTGCTGCTGAAAGACGAACAGCCTCTCCATGCGGATATGGTAATCCTGGCCATTGGTGTTTCTCCCGAAACCACCCTTGCAAAGGATGCCGGGTTGGAACTGGGCATTAAAGGAAGTATTGTGGTCAATGACCGAATGGAAACCTCCATTTCCGACATCTATGCCGTGGGCGATGCGGTGCAGGTGAAGCACTTCGTCACCGGGCAGGATGCTCTGATCTCTTTGGCTGGCCCTGCCAATAAACAGGGACGAATCGCTGCGGACAACATCTGTGGCGGAGACAGCCATTATACCGGCTCCCAAGGCAGCAGTGTCATCAAGATCTTTGGCATGACTGCCGCTACTACCGGCGTAAATGAGACCAACGCCAGAAAAACAGGGCTGGATGTTGATACGGTTATCCTGTCGCCCATGAGCCATGCAGGTTACTACCCCGGCGGGAAAGTCATGACAATGAAGGTGGTCTTTGAAAAGGCGACTTATCGCCTGCTGGGTGCGCAGATCGTAGGCTATGAAGGTGTGGATAAGCGCATTGATGTGCTGGCCACCGCTATCAGGGCAGGAATGAAAGCCACGGAACTGAAGGATCTGGATCTGGCCTACGCACCGCCTTATTCCTCTGCGAAAGACCCGGTAAATATGGCTGGCTTTATGGTTGAGAATATCGCAAACGGTGTTCTGAAACAATGGCATCTGGAAGATGCAGATCGTCTTCCTCGTGACGGAAGCATAACTCTGTTGGACACCCGCACTGTGGAAGAATTCGCACACGGACACATTGACGGCTTCTTTAACATCCCGGTGGACGAGCTGCGGGAGCGGCTGGGTGAGCTGGACAAGCGTAAGCCTGTCTACGTCATCTGTCAGAGCGGTCTGCGCAGCTACATTGCCTGTCGTATCCTGGCCGGAAACGGCTTTGACTGCTATAACTTCTCCGGCGGCTTCCGTTTCTATGATGCTGTGACCAATGATCGCTGTCTCATTGAATCGGCTACGGCCTGCGGAATGGACAAATAAACAACCGCCGCATCTCTCCAACAATTTTGGTAGAGATGCGGCGGATTTTCATCCTCTGACTGCAGCAAACATTTCAAACATCTGAATCACACTTTACCCCAAAAAGAAATCACTGACCAGCATCACACAGAATCCGGCCAGGAGCGCATAGGTTGCTCCGGTCTCGCTGCCGTGGGCATGGGTTTCGGGAATCATTTCATCACTGATGACATAGAGCATGGTTCCTCCCGCAAAGGCCAGAGCAAAGGGGAGAATGGCCGAAGCAATGCTTACGGCCCAATATCCCAGAAGCGTACCGACGATTTCGATCAGCCCGGTCACCATGGCGCAGACAAAGGTTTTTACCGGGGATACGCCTGCTGCCAGCATGGGCGCAATGATCACCATGCCTTCGGGGATGTTCTGCAGGGCGATACCGCAGGCGATCATCATCGCCTGCGCCGTGTCTTCACTTCCAAAGCTGACACCGGCGGCAATCCCCTCCGGCAGGTTATGGATCGCGATGGCTGTGACAAACAGCAATACCTTGTCAAGGTTGGTGCTGCGGTGTGTTTCCGTATCGGTTCCCACCAGCTTATGCAGGTGGGGAACCAGCTTATCAATGAGATTCAAGCACACCGCCCCAGTAAAGATCCCGATGATGGAAACGAGGATCCCATGGGTTCCGCCATAATTGAGAGATGGCAGAATCAGTCCCAGTACAGCCGCAGACAGCATAACACCTGCCGCAAAGGACAGCACTATGTCGGAGAATTTGTGGGAGATATTCCGAAAGACAAAGCCAATGAGACTTCCAAAAATGGTCGCGCCCCCCACGCCGAGGGCGGTGAGCAATACGATTTTCATCATCAACGATACAGGTCTTCTATGTATCAGAAAGTTCCTGCAATCTCCTTTCTTCACAAATCTCCACGGTGCCCCGCGCCAGCTTCACCATACCCTCGTTCTGGAAATAGCGAAGCATTCGGGTAACTACCTCGCGGGCGGTGCCCATGTGGCCCGCAATGGTTTCATGGGTAATCTTGAGGATGTTTGTTTCCTCTAAGCTGCATTCCTCCAGCAGAAATTCTGCCAGCCTTTTATCAAAGCTTTTCCACATGATCTGCTCCATGAGCCACATAACCTCAGAAAAACGGGTAGCCATAATTTCGTTGGTAAAATTAGCTACCACAGCAGACTCTTTCATAATGCGCTGATAAGTGTCAGCAGAAATAACCCACATCGTGGTATCCTTCTGCGCCTCAATGGTGATCTCAAACTGAATGCTGTTCATCATACAGGAGGCGGAAAACAGGCAAATATCCCGATCAAACAAACGATAGAGGCTAATCTCCCGTCCTTCATCGGAAAGAATATAGGCACGAAGCTGTCCGCTTCTTACCAGCAGAAGACCGGTACACTCCACAGTTCCGTTGTGAATCACAGTCCCTTTGTCCACTTTTCGTAAAACTGCATTTCGCTCCAAAATCTGCTGCTGGGTCGGTGTCAGTTTGTTCCAAATTGGAAAATAGGATGAAAAATCCATGGGTACACCTCCTTGAATACACATAGTATAAAATAATTTATGGCATATGTCAATAATTCCGTTGACCTATAGGAAAAGGAGATGTACAATGGTCGTATAAATGGCATATGCCGCAAATAATATGGAGGTGAATCTATGCCAAGACCGAGAAAATGCAGAAAAGTTTGTTGTTTGCCGAATAATGATGGTTTTGTTCCGGTTCGTGGCGGCGAGGAACTGACTCCCATTGTCCTGAATGTGGATGAGTATGAATCCATTCGCCTGATTGACCGTGAAGGTTTTTCTCAGGAGCAATGCGGAGAATATATGCGTATTGCCAGAACAACGGTTCAGCAGATTTATGCAGCTGCCCGCAAAAAGCTGGCTGATGCGCTGGTTGAGGGACTTCCTCTGCGAATCGAGGGAGGGGATTTTACACTCTGCAGCGGAAACAGCGCAGCCTACGGGTGCAGAAATTGCTATCAGCAAAAAATCCATCCGATGCACGAAAAACCGAAAGGAGATAATATTATGAGAATTGCAGTCACTTATGAAAACGGAGAAATCTTTCAGCACTTCGGTCACACCGAACAGTTTAAAATCTACGATGTGGAAGATGGAAAAATCATTTCGTCTGAGGTTGTGGATGCTGGCGGCAGCGGACATGGTGCACTGGCAGGCGTCCTGAGTGCACTGAAGGTGGATGCCCTGATCTGCGGCGGTATTGGCGGCGGTGCCCAGATGGCACTGAGCGATGTGGGTATCCGGCTTTATGGTGGTGTTTCCGGCAACGCTGATGCAGCAGCAGAAGCACTGGCAGCAGGCGAGCTGGACTTCAACCCCGATGTCCGGTGTGATCATCACGACCACCATGGGGAAGGTCACTCTTGCGGTTCCCACGGCTGTGGCCATCACTCCTGCGACTGAAATAGGTGATTAAGTCACGGAATATGTGTCGTGATTTGATAAAATATAGATAAAGGAGGCGGTAAAACCTATGAAACAATATGTTTGCGGCATTTGTGGATATATTCACGATGAAGCTGTCGGTGGCAAGTGGGAAGACCTACCTGCCGATTGGAAGTGTCCTGTCTGTAAAGCAGGCAAAGACGCTTTCAAACCCAAAGAAGAAAAAACAGCGTCCCAGGAGGTCCTTGAAAAGCCCCATGTGGACAAGGAACTCTCTCCCATGGAAATGAGCATCATCTGCTCCAATCTGGCCCGTGGCTGCGAAAAGCAGTATCTGCCCCAGCAGGCAGATGATTTCAGAAAACTGGCAGAGTTCTTCAGAAGCAAGGCTGCGCCCGTCGAGGAGGCCAGCACAGCCAAGCTGCTGGAACTCATTGACAAGGATTTGTCTGTAGGGTATCCCTATGGCAATGCTATAGCCGGTGAAAAGCCTGATCGGGGTGGTCTGCGCTGTCAGGTGTGGAGTGAAAAGGTTACCCGAATGCTCCAATCTCTGCTGACTCGATATGAATCTGAGGGAGACAAGATGTTGGAAAACACCGGTGTCTGGGTTTGCACGGTCTGTGGTTTTGTCTATGTTGGTGACATAGCTCCGGAGCTATGTCCGGTGTGTAAGGTTCCCAGTTGGAAATTTGAAAAAATGGAAGGGAGGGCATAACTATGGCTGAAAAATATGCAGTAAGAAATCTTCGCTTATGTACCAAGGATTGCCTTTGCCTCTATGTCTGCCCAACCGGAGCGACTGATACAGAGAACAGCATCATTGATCCTGAAAAGTGTATCGGCTGCGGTGCCTGTGCCGAAGCCTGTCCATCCTCTGCAATCTCTATGGTTCCAAAAGAACTGCCGCCGCAGCAGCCGAAAGAAGAAAAAGTTGTCGAAGCACTTCGTGGCTTAGTTCAAAGCAAAGCCAATGCAGAGAACATTGCTTCGCAGCTTCCTGATGTCTTGAGCGTCGCTGTGGAAAAATCCTCTCGCCTGATGGCTGAGGATCTGTGCAGAGAAGCCGGCTTTATGCTGCCTCAGAGCAGCAACACCAGATCGTTTCTGGAAAGTATTAAAACGTATCCCGGCATTCCTGTGGATGCTGTGGAATCCCTGTTACATACCATTCAATTCAATGAAAAAACGGAGGAAAAGAAAATGGAAAAGTGGAAATGCTCTGTCTGCGGTTACATTCACGAAGGCCCTATGACACCTGATTTTAAGTGCCCCATCTGCAAGCAGCCCGCCGACAAGTTTGTGAAGATTGAGGATGCTGCGGCTCCTGCAAAGAATCCCTATGCAGGCACCAAAACCGAGAAAAATCTGTGGGAAGCCTTTGCTGGTGAATCTCAGGCACGCAACAAATATACTTACTTCGCTTCAGTAGCCAAGAAAGCCGGTTACGAGCAGATTTCTGCTCTGTTCCTGCATACTGCACAGAACGAGATGGAGCATGCCAAGTTGTGGTTCAAAGCTCTGGGCGAGCTGGGCGATACTGCCGAGAACCTGCTCCATGCTGCTGAAGGTGAGAACGCCGAGTGGACGGATATGTATGACCGTATGGCTCGTGAAGCTGATGAGGAGGGATTCCATGATCTGGCTGAACAGTTCCGTGGCGTAGCTGCCATTGAGAAGATGCACGAGGAGCGCTACCGCAAGCTTTTGAGCAACGTGGAGACCATGCAGGTGTTTGAGAAGAGCGGCGTTACCATCTGGGAGTGCCGTAACTGCGGACATATCGTAGTAGGAACCAAGGCTCCTGAGATCTGCCCTGTCTGCAAGCATCCTCAGGCATTCTTCGAAGTGCGCGCGGAAAATTACTAAGAATCAATAGCCTATAGATGATGGAAGTATAAAAGGCAGTATGCCGCCTGTCGGTTTCCCGGCAGGCGGTTTTTTACAGGAGGATGCCTATGATTCAAGATAATGCCAGCTTTACCTTTTTACATCGCATAGAGGAAGTAGAACTGAACATTGAGGATGGACGCTGGCAATCTGCTTTGGCATTGGCGCTGACTTTGCCTGATATTTGTGGCGGAATTGCTTTCCCAGAAATTGTAAAGCGTTATCGGGATGGGCGTGCTGTTCTGGACAGAAACCAGAGACCAACTCGTGATGTGGGAAATCAATATATTCGTTGGTTTGATACATACGCAGCACCTTTCTTTAAAGTCTCTGCGCAGGATATCTCGCCCTATATCTGCGGAGAACGATGCTGGCAGCTTCGCTGTGAATACCTACACCAGAACAAAGGCTTTGCAAATACTGAGGACAATTCTTCGATTCGTTTTCACCTGGGCGTGAATTGAGGAACCTCAGTTTGTCAACTGGATAGAATTGGTTCTGACAATAGCCTTACGGACATCCGTATCGATATTGAACAGTTTTGCCGAAGAATGTGCCAAGCGGCCAGAGCTTATTATGAAGCAGTACATACAGAAAAAGATTTCAACCTTTATAATACGCCAGTTCTTGATTTTATAAAGGTATCACAAGATGAGCAATCAAATGCCACGATTGCCATTATGTGCAGTGATTCAGCCTATGGGAACGGACTGAGACTGGTGCTGCAGAAGTTATCCAAACATATCCTTGTATTTGAAACCCCGGAAGCTGCAAGAAAAAAGCTTGGAAAGAAAAAGCCTATGCTTTGGGTTGTTACAGAGGCTCTGACAAAACAGCCGGATCAGCCATGGCGGGCGGATAAAAGAACACCCGTAATTCTTCTGTCCAATCAACCGGAATCAGAAATAACGATAGAAAAGAATGCAGGTAAGTTGATCATCTTGTCCATGCCTGTTCTACCAGAAAGTCTCCGTAATGCAGTTAAGGCTTATCTTTTGATAAAGGAGGGAAAGTAATAAGAATGATTATTATTATCCTATCAATCATATTACTACTACTTCTTCTTACTTCTTTCCTCTATATTCAAAAGAAAAAAGTGATGTCGCTTCAACAGCAGATTGGTGATCTCCAAAGTAAAATTAGTATTCTTGAGAAACAATATCTTTCAGCTGAACAGTATAACGATTCTCTCAGGCAGGAAGCATACACGGTTCATTTATATGCTTCTCTCTCGCTGGAGGAGGCAAGAAAAACATCCATAAAAGATAAGCAGTCTCAAATCATCCGTTCCAGTGAACATATCCTCGAGTTACTTAATAACGAAAAAGTTTAGTGCGGCAGCAATGTCGCACTATTTTATGTGATATCATCACCGAAATGTTATTTTAGATTGGCTATACTATAATCAAGCAAAGGAAAGGAGCTGGCAATATGGCAGTTATCAATATTAATAGAAATCAATTTGAAGAAATGGTGCATAGCGGAAAGACTGTTCTGGTGGAGTTTTCAGCCCCTTGGTGCGTATATTGCCGCCGTCTGGCTCCAGCATTGGAAAGCGTTGCTGAGGAATATAAGGATACGCTGGTATTCACTGCTGTCAACATTGATGATGAACCGGAATTGGCTGAGACCGAGGCTATTGAAGTTGTCCCTACTCTGCTGATCTATCACAGCGGACAGACTCTTGGCTCTATCGTCGCTCCGGAATCCAGAGCGCAGCTGGTGGCTTTTATTGAGGAAACCTTACAGCACCGGACTCAGGAAGTAAATAATGCGCAGCATATCTATGACATGATCGTTGTAGGTGGCGGTCCCGGCGGGTATACCGCAGCCCTTTATGCTGCAAGAGCAGGAATGGACACCGTGGTTTTAGAAAAGCTGTCTGCCGGTGGGCAGATGGCTCTGACCGAGCAAATCGACAACTATCCCGGCTTCGAGGATGGCATCGACGGTTTCTCCCTGGGAGAAAAAATGAAGCGAGGAACGGAGCGGTTTGGTGTGGAAACCAAGCTGACTGAGGTGCTGTCTCTGGAACTGTCAGGTTCTGTAAAGAAAGCTGTGACCAGCGAAGGCGCTATGTACGCAAAATCCATCGTATTGGCTACAGGAGCCGGTCCCAGAGAGCTGGGTGTTGATGGGGAACAGGCGTTAATCGGTAAAGGTGTCCATTACTGTGCGGCCTGTGACGGAATGTTCTATCGGAACAAAACGGTTGTCATCGCAGGAGGTGGCAATACCGCTGCGGCGGATGCGCTGATTCTCTCCCGTATCTGCAAAAAAGTCATCGTCGTCCACCGCAGAGGCACCCTAAAAGCAACAAAGATCTACCATGAACCTTTGATGAAAACAGAAAATGTAGAATTTCTCTGGGACAGTGAGATTATAGCTCTGCTCCATAACGAAAAGCTGACCGGTATCCAGATTAGGAACGTGAAAACTGGAGAAGAAAGTACCCTTGCTTGCGATGGTGTATTTGTAAGCGTGGGAAGAAAGCCTTCCACCGAATTGATGAAAGATCAGATTGAGATTGATCCGGCTGGATACATTATTGCAGATGAGAGTACCCGCACCAACATCCCCGGTGTGTTCGCCGTTGGGGATGTCCGCACAAAGGCATTACGGCAGGTCGTAACTGCTGTAGCCGATGGGGCAACTGCTGTTCACTATGCAGAGGAATATTTAGCAGGAGGAATGTGAGATGAAAGAAAAAATTAAAAAATGGCTGAAGCCAGTTCTTTTTACCGCAGGCGGCGCATTAGTTGGCCTTGCATATTACTACTTTGTGGGATGCCCCACTGGAGCTTGTCCGCTGACTTCTAACCCGTTCATCACGATGGCCTATATGGGCTTTATCGGCTGGCTGTTGTCCGGTATTTTCGGAAAGGGGTGCAGCGGTTCATGCAATACGCAGTAGCTTTCCTGGAGGGCATTATCACCTTCATATCACCCTGCCTGCTTCCCATGCTGCCCATCTATATCTCCTATTTTGCAGGTGGTGGAGAACGCAGCACAAAAAAGACCTTGTTGGGAGCGTTGGGATTTGTTAGTGGGTTTACTGTAATCTTTGTGGCAATGGGCACTTTGGCAGGCACCATTGGCAGCTTCCTGCGAGAATACAAAGGTGCAGTGAATTTAATTTCCGGATTGATAGTAATTCTTTTTGGCCTCAATTTTCTGGGCATTTTCAAAATGAATTTGTTTAGAGGCGGCAGTAAAACATTAAACAGTCGTGAGATGGGGTTCTTCCCCGCTATGCTCTTTGGCATAATATTTTCCTTGGGCTGGACACCTTGTGTGGGCGCATTCCTCGGTTCTGCCTTGATGCTGGCCTCTCAGCAGGGTCATGTAATTAAAGGTATGCTGATGCTGCTTTGCTATTCGTTGGGACTTGGCATTCCTTTTCTTCTCAGTGCTATTCTGATCGACTATTTGAAGTCAGCCTTCAACTGGATTAAAAAACACTACCGGATCATCAATACTGTCAGCGGCTGTTTCCTGATATTGGTGGGTATCCTGATGGCAGCAGGAACGCTGGGACAGCTACTCAGCCTGCTTAGTTGAGGAGGGTTTATGAATAAAAAGAAGATAATAATGATACTCGTTCTTGTGTTTGTTCTCATTTTAGGTGGCGCAGGAATTCTATATAAACAGCTTGGACAGAAACTGGCTCCCAATCTGCTTGCTACACAAATACCGCAGGAAACCGAATCCACAGAAGCCTCCACTCCAACAACACAAGAGAATGAATCAGAAAAGATATTGGCACCGGATTTTACAGTTTACGATCTGGATGGAAATGAAGTTCATCTTTCGGATTTTATCGGGAAATCCGTTGTCCTAAACTTCTGGGCAAGCTGGTGTAGTCCATGTAAAATGGAAATGCCTGATTTTAACGAAAAGTATCTGGAAATTGGTGAAGAAGTACAGTTTCTCATCATCAATATGACCGATGGCTCCAGAGAGACTGTGGAAACTGCATCTGCTTTCATCGCAGAACAGGGCTATTCTTTCCCGGTATTTTACGATACAGATCAGGATGCCGCTGCAACCTACGGTGTTTATTCACTGCCTACCACATATTTTATTGATGAGGAGGGAAACGCAATCGCTCAAGCAACGGGTGCAATTGATGAAGAAACCTTGCAGCAAGGAATTGACATGATTATTTCCGACAGGTGATGATCAGCATATTATATCGAAGTAAAATGCAAAAAAGTGGCCACGGTCTCACACTCCAAAACGGAATGGACCGTGGCTCTTTCTCTACCTTCAGCGCTGTTCTTCTTTTTGTTGTTTCTTCTCTTCCACTCGTTTGTGACGGTCAATACCCAAGATATGCTCAACCGTCTGCTTGGCAATCAGATATTCCTGCATCTCTTTCTTCACCTGACGATATTCTGCATAGGCTTGTTTTTTCTCACCCAACAACCGTTTAAACTCCTCATGCAGAGCCTGACGGGAAGGAACCTTTTGCCCATCCAACTGATCAAAGGCTTGCTTTTCCGCCTTATGTCCATCCGTTTCTCCCATCTTAATAAGAAATAAACTCTTTGATATAATTTCCCAAAGTTTCAAGTTTTACAACTGCCCATACCAACAGGAAGATTATAAGGATTGCTGCCAATCCCATACCGGCAAGGATAGCCAGGGAAGTCCACAGTGCCTTTACGATGCAGTAGATGGAGCAGCCTGCAATCACCAGAAGCAATAGAGCAATCACATGAGAGGAAATGTTGGTAATCAAATTTCCGAGGATACAAGCAACAGTTACAATGAACAACAACGGCAGTGCCAATACCTTCAAAATCATCTTCATAGGAACAACCCCTTTCTTTTGACCATATTGTACATTGAGAAGTGACGAACTGCAATGATGTCACCACCTATGTAACAGCCAAAGGGCGTTGAGCATAAAAAGAGGGCGCACTGGCTATTTGTGAACCAATGCGTCCCGTTCATTCTGTTTTCAGTTCGACAAACTGGAAGTGAACAAAATCGCTGCGCCACAGCCTTGGCATGCCATCGCGCAGCGATTTTGTTCAATTTGAATTTGCCGGGATGTGGATTCTTATTTTTGGGGAAAAGCAAGCAAAAAATAGAAATAGACATGGTTGTCCATATAAAAAAATCAATTTCTCGCTTTGTATCGTGGTTGAAATCGATGAAATAAACTAATCTATCGGTGGAAGGAGGAACAAAATGAAACAAGAAAAAGTTGGAAGTTTTCTTAAAGAGCTTCGAAAAGAAAAGAATATTACACAGGAACAGTTGGCAGAAAGCATGTGATTGATGGCGCGTTTTGGTTTGAGTAGGAAAAACATGGGAAGTTAGCAATAAAACATTACGCGAGTAAACTCGCATAAGATGATTTCCACTTCCCAGACATCTGATTTCCAGATTTCCGGAAGTGCGATTTCATCGCACAAGAATATTCAAATTGTTTTGGAATTAGGCATTCGTTAAAAAAGGCTGCACACAATTTTGTATGCAGCCGAATCTATATGAAGAGGTGCCTTTTTTCCTCCTTGGCAATGTTATTTTTTGTTATATTTTACATCCAGAAGCGATTGGAAAAGCATCCACGCATGACAGATACAATACCCTGTAGGATCAGGAAAAATCCGATTACCCAGGCCATAGCTGCAATACTTGCAAATGGATGTGTGAATGACAGAAAACCAATCACAGTCAGAAGGATTCCAAGTACTGTAAACCAGCCCCAGCCCTTTACTCCCAGTTTTTGAAGGTCAAAGGAATTAACCAGTTTGGTGATACCTGAAAAAATCAGCCACATTCCTAAAATAAAGGAAATAGTCATTGCTGTAAACCATCCATTTCCCAAAATGAATAAAGACATCAGTACGGTTAGAATGCCGTCAGCAAGAAACCAGCCAGATCCTGCCATATAATCATGACCGGCTGCAAATATCACAATATCTATAATGCCGGAAAACATCATGGCAACTCCAAAGATAATGGGAAGACCATAAAGAATTTTTCCGGGATTCCTCAAACATCCGATCCCGGTTATAATCAGAAAGATTCCGGCTAAAATCCATAATACTCTTGATGTCGTTTTACTCATATCAAAAACCTCTTTTCCGATTGCATTTGGCTTTTAAAACAGGCAGGGGTTTTATTCCCTGCCCGTTTGAGATTAACCTTCGATGGAAATATAATGTGAGTTGTTTTCTACTGCCTTCTGCTCTTTTGGAACAGTAAAGGAAAGAATACCATTTTCAAATTTCGGATGGATGTCTTCTCTCTGAACATTATTTCCTACATAAAAGCTTCTGCTTACATTTCCGGTATAACGCTCGCGGCGGATATATTTTCCTTCCTTATCTTTTTCATCTTTATCCAGACCTTTTGCTGCACTTACAGTTACATAACCGTTTTCAAGCTGGATCTGAATCTCGTCTTTCTTAAATCCAGGAAGATCAATTGCCACTTCGTAAGCGTTGTCTTTTTCCTTCACATCAGTCTTCATGATATGGGGAGCATGTTTTCCATACAATTTTTTATCGATGTCCGGAAAAGCAAAATCATCCATAAAATCATCAAATAAATTTTCTCCAAAAATACTAGGCATTAACATAAGTCATATCTCCTTTCATGACATAAACTAAAGTTTGCACTATCGGAGAAACCCGAAGTGTTGATTTATGAATATCAGGAAGAAAAATCATATTCTCTTTCTTTGTTCTATGTGTAATATAACATATGAATTAGCACTCGTCAATAGAGAGTGCTAATAATTATGTGAAGATTTTGTGAACTTTGCGAAATAAAATAATTACTGATATTAGATTCAGCGGAATAGATTCCAGATGTTAATCATTAATTAAGAGGAAACAAAAAAGTCGTTTAAAATTAAATGGTGACGAATTATTAAACTTGTGATAGAATGAAAAAAACATTGAAAGAAGCTGAACTAAATGGATACACAAATTGATATCATATTGCAGGGAGGACAGTTTAAAAAGCTGTTAGAGGAACAGAGCGTTGAATTACGAGAAAAATATGATATGAAAAGAGCAGAACTGGAGATATTATACTTCCTGTCAAAATGCGGAACACATAATACCTCTACGGATATCCACCATCAGTTGATGATGAACCGTGGACATATTTCGCAGGCAGTTGACAGTCTCTGCAGGAGAAATTATCTTATTGCGATACCGGATAAGAATGATAGAAGATATATTCATTATGAAATATCTGATTATGCGAAGGATCTGGTAACAGAAATGACGAAGAGAAGGGAAGCAATGAACGGGATGATTTTAAAAGGTGTGTCGGAAGAAGAATTGAAGGTTTTTCGGGAAGTATCGGAAAAAATCAGGAAAAATATAAATGAATTAATTTAGATGATCAAAAGATGCAAAGTAATGATTAAGGTGCTTCGCATCTTTTTTAAATTATTTTGGAAACCTATTGACAAGAGAAATACAGGTGATATAATACTTTAAAAATAAATAATTTAAAAATAAAACATGTTTCGCGAGAAACATATTTTTTGCGAAACACGATGGCACTCAACAAGCAAGAGTGCTAACAAAAGAAAGGCAGGTTATTCATATGAAATTAAAACCATTGGGTGACAAAGTAGTTCTTCAGTATCAGGATGTTGAAGAAAAGACAGAATCAGGAATCATTCTGCCAGACAGCGCAAAAGAGAAACCGCAGGAAGCTGTAGTAATTGCAGTTGGTCCGGGAAAATGTAAAGACGGACAGAGGGTTGCCATGCAGGTAAAAGAAGGAGATAAAGTCATTATTTCTGAATACGGCGGCACAGAAGTAAAAATTGGCGACGAAGAATATAAAATTGTAATCCAGGATGACATTCTGGCAATTGTCGAGTAATAGAAACAGTAGAAAGAAGGAAATTATCATGGCAAAAGAGATTAGTTTTGATATTGATGTTCGAAAAAAAATGGAAGCCGGCGTAGACAGACTGGCAGATACAGTAAAGGTAACATTGGGGCCAAAAGGAAGAAATGTTGTACTGGATAAATCTTACGGTGCACCATTAATTACAAACGATGGTGTGACCATTGCAAAAGAGATCGAACTGGAAGATCGTTTTGAAAATATGGGCGCACAGCTTGTAAAAGAGGTGGCTACCAAGACAAACGACATTGCGGGAGATGGAACAACAACAGCTACAGTTCTGGCACAGGCACTTGTAAAAGAAGGAATGAAAAATATCGCAGCAGGTGCAAATGCCATTGTTTTAAGAAAAGGAATGAAGAAGGCAGCAGATGTGGCTGTACAGGCAATTGAAGAAATGAGCCATCCTGTTACTGGGAAGGATCATATTGCAAAAGTAGCTGCAATCTCTTCCGGTAATGAAGAAGTCGGTGAGATGATTGCCGATGCAATGGAAAAAGTCGGAGAGAACGGCGTTATTACGATTGAAGAATCAAAGACCATGAAGACGGAGATCGACGTAGTCGAAGGTATGCAGTTCGATAATGGATATCTTTCCGGATACATGTGTGATGATAAAGAAAAAATGATCGCCAACATGGAGGATCCTTATATCCTCATGACTGATAAGAAGATTTCAAATATCCAGGACATCCTTCCCATTTTGGAAAATGTGATGAGAGAGAGGAAAGAACTCCTCATCATTGCAGAAGATGTGGAGGGAGAGGCACTTACCACATTGATTGTCAACAGACTGAGAGGTACCCTGAAGGTCGTTGCTGTAAAGGCACCGGGATATGGTGACAGCAGAAAGGCAATGCTTGAAGATATCGCAACACTTACCGGCGGTCAGGTAATCATGGAGGATCTGGGTCTTGAACTGAAAGATATCACGATGGATATGCTTGGCCGTGCAAAATCTGTAAAGGTTACAAAGGAAAATACCACGATCGTAGACGGTGCCGGGAACAAGGAAGACATTGATGCACGCATCGCCAGCCTGAAGAGACAGATGGCTGAAACAACATCCGATTTTGATAAAGATAAACTCATGGACCGTATCGCGAAGATGGGCGGAGGCGTTGCAGTGATCCGTGTCGGCGCGGCAACAGAAACAGAAATGAAAGAAGCTAAATACCGCATGGAAGATGCCATGAACGCAACAAAAGCAGCCGTATCGGAAGGCATTATCTGCGGTGGCGGATCTGCATATATCCATGCACAGAAAAAGGTAGAGGAACTGTTAGCAGCCCTGGAGGGTGATGAGAAGACCGGAGCCAGAATCGTAGCAAAGGCACTGGAAGCACCACTGTATACGATTGTGGAAAATGCAGGTCTGGAAGGCCCGGTTATCGTAGACAAGGTAAAGAAGAGTGAGCCTGGCATGGGATTTGATGCAGCCTCAGAAACCTTTGTGGATATGATGAAACAGGGTATTATTGATCCGGTGAAGGTAACAAAGAATGCATTAATGAATGCGGTAAGTGTGGCAGCTACACTTCTTACTACAGAAGCTGCGGTAGCGGACATTAAGGAAAATACACCTGCGCCGCAGCCACAGCCGGAAATGTATTAAAGAGAACAGGTAAAATCAAATAACTGGAGAGCAACAAAATGGGGAGATGGCTGGTACATCTCCTCTTTTTGTTCTCTTTTATTATTTTTATATGAAATGAGGTTCATTATGAAATATGCAGTTATATATCAGTCAAAAAGTGGCAATACACGTTTAATAGCAGAAAAGATCTATGGTGCTTTAAATACAGAGGATAAAACAATTGTAGATATTGATACAGAGCAGGATATACCTGCGGCGGATGTCTATCTGATCGGGTTTGGAATTCATGGTTATTCCTGCAGCATGGATATCTCAGATGTATTTGAGCAGATTACAGGCGGAAAATATGCAGTGTTCGTTACCTGCGGTTATGTGCCGACAGAACAATATAAAGAAAAGCTTGAAAAAAATCTTGAAGTCTGGTACCCGGACGAGGGAGAGTATCTGGGAATGTTTCTCTGTCAGGGGAATGTGGAGTCAGATAGAAGGAAAATTATGATCAGCCAGATGCCAAGTAAAGAAAAAGAGATGCAGCAGATGTTTCGACTGGGAAATACCCATCCGGATGAAGAAGATCTGGAAAATGCGGTTGATTTTGCCATTAAAATTCAGGCAGAAATTGGGGATTAAATAAGAAAATAACATGTATTGATGTAAATAAAAAGAGAGGAGCGGTTGAAGATGCCAGAGCAGAGAGAAATATTGAATGCAAATGAAATCAGAAAGTTTACAAATGAATTAACCTATCGTCGGTATCTGATGAACAAAGGAAAAATACAGGAACTGTTTCGTAAAATGACACTTCAGGAGTATATTGCTTTGTATACTATAGAATCTGAGAGAGAAAATTCTCCGAATAATAATGGGAGAACGTATTTAAAGGATTTATCAGAAAAGATGCAGCTGACAATACGGCAGACATCAAAAATGGTAGAAAAGCTGAAAGATCGTGGACTGGTACTGTGGTCTTATGAAGGAAGCGGAAGTGAAGGAACATATGTGACTGTTACAGAAACGGGACAGAAACTGTTTAAGGGTCAGGAAATGATTCTGAGAGAATGTTATGGAAAAGTGATCAACAAATTCGGAAAAGATAATTTGATCATGTTATTAAAAATGATGAAACAACTGGATAACCTGATGTGCAGCGAAATAAAAGGAATGGGAGAGGTCGATTCGTATGGGAGAGCTGATGAAGCGGATGAATGATTATGCTGTGCAGAATGAAGCTATCTGCCGGAAAAATGATCATATTGATCCTAGATTGTATGAAGAGTTTGGTGTTAACCGGGGGCTGCGGGATGAAAATGGAAAAGGTGTGCTTACCGGTTTGACTAAGATTTCCCGTATTGTATCATCATGTGTGAAAGATGGAGAAAAAGTACCTTGTGACGGGGAATTGTGGTATCGTGGATATAAGGTAGAAAAATTGATTGGCAATCTTGGAGAAGAACAGCTTGGTTTTGAAAAGATCGCTTATCTTCTGTTGATGGGGGAATTGCCTTCAGAAGATGAAGAAAAAAAGTTCCGGGAAGTGATTGGCACATGCAGAACGCTTCCAACGAACTTTACCAGAGATGTTATTATGAAGGCACCATCTGAGGATATTATGAATTCAATGACAAGAAGTATTCTGACACTGGCTGCTTATGATAAAAATGCAAAAGACATCAGCGTCAGTAATTCGTTGCGGCAGTGCATCCAACTGATTAGTGAATTTCCACTCCTTGCTGTATATGCATATCATGCCTATAATCATTACGAAAAAAACCAGAGTATGTATATCCATAATCCGGATCCGAAACTGTCTACAGCTGAGAATCTTCTAATGATGCTCAGGCATGATCAGAAATACACACCGGTTGAAGCGAAAGTTCTGGATACTTCATTGATTCTTCATATGGAACATGGCGGCGGAAATAATTCTACTTTTACAACCAGAGTGGTGACCTCTTCCGGTTCAGATACATATTCAACAATTGCTGCCGCTATGTCATCTTTGAAGGGACCGAAGCATGGCGGCGCAAACATAAAAGTTGTGGAGATGATGGATAATATACGGGAAAATGTAAAGGATTTTTCTGATAAAGAAGAAATATCAGCATATCTTATGAAGATAATTGACAAACAGGTATTTGACAAAAAAGGGTTGATTTACGGAATGGGACATGCGGTGTATACATTGTCGGATCCAAGAGAAAGAGTATTTAAAAAATATGTGGAAGCGCTGGCAAGAGAGAAAGGCCGGGAGAGCGATCTCCAGCTCTATGAGAATGTTGAAGTGATTGCACCTAAACTGATTGCAGAAAACAGAAATACTATAAAACGAGTGAGCCCGAATGTGGACTTTTACAGCGGATTTGTATATGACATGCTAGGCATTCCACGTGAATTATATACTGCGATTTTTGCAGTAGCGAGGGTAGTCGGGTGGAGTGCGCATCGTATGGAAGAACTGATCTGCACAGATAAGATTATCCGTCCGGCTTATATGAGTGTTATGGAGGAAAAAGAAAAATGTTAGAAAAACTGGCAGGACCCATT
Source organism: Blautia sp. HCP28S3_G10 (assembly GCF_052065235.1). Lineage (NCBI taxonomy): Bacteria > Bacillati > Bacillota > Clostridia > Lachnospirales > Lachnospiraceae > Blautia > Blautia sp. HCP28S3_G10. Next base: position 29,686 of record NZ_JBQHUL010000003.1, read on the forward strand.
ATAGGGGCATTGATTGGATACTGTACTAATTATATCGCTGTCAAAATGCTGTTTTATCCTAAACAGGAAGTCAGAATCTTTGGACGAAAACTTCCTTTTACTCCGGGGGCAATTCCTAAAGGAAAGCCAAGGCTTGCCAGAGCAATCGGAATTATTGTGGCGGACGATCTTCTAACGGAAGATGATATTAAACAGAAAATGATTTCTTTGGAAACAGAAAATGCTGTTGTGGATCAGATTGTTCAGGGATTATCTGTTGATCTTCATACCTGTGTTTCAAAAGTATGTTCGTCCGAGTTGAATTATGAAGAGATAAAAAACAGATTGATTTCTGAACTGTCCAGCCAGATCCTTGATTCTGTTCAACATATGAATCTGGATAATCTTATTGTTCAGGAAGCCGGAAAAGCTGTTAAAGCCAAAACAAAGGGCTCCATGTTGGAAATGTTTCTGAATGATGAAATGCTTAATTCCCTGATACAGCCTGTTGGAGGAGAAATAGTAAAGTATATTAATGAAAAAGGACCAGATTTTATAAAGGAAGAACTGGAAACTAAAATTGATACGTTAGGGGAACAATCTGTCATAGATCTCTGTAACCATATGAATATTTCGGAAGGAGCCGTTCGAAAAATAGTAGCAGATTTTTATCACAAAGCAATTGATTCTGTCATCGGAAAGCTGATCGGTAATTTGAATATTGCAGAAATTATCGAAGATAAAATCAATGCTATGAATGTAGATAGTCTGGAGAAACTGGTGCTGACTGTGATGAAAAAAGAATTGGATACAATTGTAAATCTTGGGGCTTTAGTAGGTGCAGTTTTAGGAGTTTTAAATATTATTATATAATTTCTTATGTAAAGAAGATAATGATTGTAAACTAAGTTTTCATGGATGAATGAAAAGATATATATGATATAGCACAAATAGGACAAGAGGACAACAGGAATTTACTGTGTAGTTGTGATTGTATTGATGAACACTGTTTGTAAGAGATAACCTCCAGTTTATCTGTTTCTTAAAATGACAATATCATGGAATAAATACAACATAATGAGAACATGTTACCTTCGTATGATTCGATTCATACGGAGGTTTTCTTTTGCCCATTTTCTCATCTTGACTTTTTTTAACTGAAACATGTTGTATAAGCCCCTCTGAAACTTTGGATATATAGAGGGACATTTATATCCGCGAGCAACGGGCCAAGCGGACATGCTTGCATGTCCATTTGGCGACTGCCGCGAGAGCCAAATGCCCCGTCACTTGCGGGAGTATTTGGCATGCCGCCTCCAAAATAATGAAATGTGAGGTAATGACATATGTCAGAGAAAAGATGTTATACAGTAAAAGAGTTACAGGAAATTCTTGGAGTCAGCAGACCGACAATATATAATCTTCTGAAGAAAAATGAGTTCCGGTGGATCCAGCTGGATGGCGGAAAGTACCGTATCTCCAAAAAGAGCTTTGATGACTGGCTGGATAAGCTGCCGGAATCTTCCAACTAATCTCCTATCCGGATGAAAAATCGACTCTCCGCTCCGCTTCGGTCGGTGCTAAACGAATGCCACTGGCATTCAGCACCCTAAATTTTTTTGAAAAAGTGCGGTATGGTATGGGAAGAAGGAGGAAAGCTTCATGGATGAGAAGGGAAAAATGAATACCGGGGAATACGAAGAACTGATAAAGGAAGTGGAAGCAAACAGCCCATACAAGAGACTGTCTTCTGCAAAAAAGAAATGGATGAGTGTTTCTGAGATGGGCGAGCTTTTAGGGCTTAAAAAGACGGATCGGTATTGGCTGGTACATAAAAACTTTTTTGAGACCAAAGAGATTGCCGGAAAGATGCGGGTCAATATTGAGAGTTTTGAAAAGTGGTATGCGAATCAGATTAAATATCATAAAGTCAACGGAGAAGAACCGGGAAAGGAATTGAAAGAATGGTCTTATTCTGTTCCGGAACTTGCAGAAATGCTGGAAGTTACGGATGGTGTCGTTTATGACCTGATCAAGCGGAATAATATCGAAGTCGTGATTGTGGATTACTGGAAACGTGTACCCAAAGCTGCATTTAAGAAATGGTATGACGGACAGTCCAGATACCGCACCGAGGATGATAAAAAGAGGGATGCCGAAATGGAGGCCGCTACTCTCACTATGCCGGAAATGGCCAGACAGCTGGGAATCACCAGAAATCAGGTATATGGCATCCTGAATAGTCAAAAGTATCAGCATTTCTTTGAGTTCGTCACGATCGCTGATCGAAAAAGAATCACGAAGGAAAGCTTTCAGAAGTTTCTGGAAGGGCAGGATGAATATCATCTGGATCCGGCAAACGATTATGAAGAACTGGCAATGGAAGAAAATGTGGCACTGGCGAATTATCGGAGAAAGAAACTGGTACAGACCGGGGAACGAGGAAGGAATGGCAATCTGCAGTATCTTACTATAGATGAAGCAGCCTTTATGGCAAAGGTCAGCCGGTCCATGATAAATGTCTGGTACACAAAAGGATATTTTCCGGTTGTAAAAATAAGGAACCATGTTCGGATCAAACGAAAAGAATTTGAAGCGTGGCTGGAAAAGAGAAATACAGAAAGGAGTTGTTAAATTATGGCATCAATCAGAGAACGAAATGGAAAATTTAATGTGATCTATTCCTATACTGATACAGACGGGAAGCGGAAGCAGAAATGGGAAACTTATGCTACAAAGGCAGAGGCAAAGAAACGCAAGAAAGAAATCGAGTATAAAGAAGAAATGGGATCCATGATAATCCCGCAGTGTAAAACCATGAAGGATCTTCTGGCAGAATACGTTGCCCTGTATGGAAAAGACAACTGGGCATTATCTACGTATGATGGAAATGTTTCTCTCATAAATAATTATATCCTTCCGATTATCGGGGATGAAAAACTGTCGGAGATCAATACCCGTTTTATTGAAAAATATTATCAGAGATTGTTGAAAGCTCCGGCTGTAGTCAATCCTATAATTGGGAAAAGAAAGAATGAATATGTATCTACCAGTACCATCAGAGATATCCATAAACTCCTCCGAAGCTGTTTTAAACAGGCTGTCAAATGGGAGCTGATGGAGAAGAATCCTTGTATCTATGCGACCGTACCAAAACATAAAACAAAGAAACGGGAGATCTGGACTGCCGAAACTCTGATGTACGCACTGGAAGTATGTGAGGATGATCGGCTAAAGCTGGCAATGAATCTTTCCTTCTCCTGCTCTCTCCGGATCAGTGAGCTTCTGGGGCTTACCTGGGATTGTGTGGACATCTCGGAGGAAGCAATTGAGGAAAACCGGGCATATCTGTTTATCAATAAGGAATCCCAGCGAGTGAGCAAATCCGCTTTAAAAGAGCTGGATGCAAAAGATGTGCTGCTGATATTTCCAGAAAAAAGCAAGACCAATAAAACAGTCCGTGTTTTGAAAACACCGAAGACAGACAGCAGTGTCCGAAAGGTTTTCCTTCCAAAGTCTGTCGCAAAGATGCTGATCGAGTGGAAAGAAAAACAGGATGAGACAAAGGAAGTTCTTGGAGATGAATACATGGACTATAACCTGGTCATGGCAAGTACGTTTGGTCTTCCTTTGGGGGATGGCGCGATCCGGAAGCCATTGAATCAGTTGATTAAGGATTATGATCTCCCACCGGTTGTTTTCCACAGTCTCAGACACAGCAGTGTTACCTATAAGTTGAAACTGAATGGTGGAGATATTAAGGCTGTCCAGGGAGATTCCGGACATGCCCAGGTCAGCATGGTCACGGATGTATATTCCCACATCCTGGATGATGACCGGAAGAAAAATGCAGAATTATTTGAAGAGGCTTTTTATGAGAAGAAAAATCTGGATCCGCAGATGCATCCGAATACAGCACAAAACACGGTAGCGGTTCCGGAAGGTATTGATGCGGAATTGCTTGCAAAGGTTCTCTCCAATCCGGAGATGGCGGCATTACTTGCATCATTGGCGAAGACAATGAAGTAATGAAAGTATTTGTTTATTCTGTTTTAAATAGGGAAATAATGTAATAAGAATAATATCTAATATTTGTTTAGGTATCAAAAAAAAGAGAAAAACATAAAATCTAAAATAAATTAATTGCTGTAAAATAAAGGCTTTTTAGAGTTTAGATATAGACATATTTTTCAAACATTATTATAATTAAATCAGATTAGATATTATAGAAACTTGGGATAAGAGGAGGATTCAATGAATATAAAAGAAATCAAAATTAAAAATTTCAAATCACTTTATGATGTGTCTTTCTGCCCTGGGAATATCAATGTTTTTATTGGCGCCAATGGTTCAGGAAAATCTTCTGTTCTGGAAGCTATTGGTGTGCTGAGTGCAGCCATGACAGACCGTGTGAATAATAATAGTCTTCAGCGGAAGGGGGTTCGGCTTAGTACTTCATCATTATATAAGTCGCAGTTTCGTTCTATTGAACGAAGTATGCCAACGGTTGATTTTGCCATGAGCTGGGAGAGAAATAAAAACGAGTATGAATATTCTGTACATCTTACTACGCCTGCAGATGATGATACCTGGAAATATCATTCGGAAAGTGTTTCTAAAAACGGAGAAAATGTATTTGGACGAAGTAATCGATCAAGCGTACAATTAAATAATAAGGTAGGATATTATGCTCTGTCAGAAAAACTGAACGGAGAAGAATATACAGATATGGGAAACTATATCTCTGGGTACGGGATTTATCAGCCGGATACTCTTACTCTGCGTGGAAATGTGGCAGATCCTACACAGGTTACGCCAATCGGACTGAATGGCGGCAGACTTGCTGATGCAATGGAGGATTTATTCTCGGCTGTAGATGATGAGATAATGTTTGGAGCAATGAGCATGGATGATGTTCTTGAATTAATCGAGTGGGCATCGGATATTCATATCGCAAGGCCCAAAAAGTCGAATCTGAATCCGGGAGTTCCGAGTACACGACAGGTCATCGAATTTCAGGATCGTTTTTTAAAGGATAAAGCAGTATTTACCGGATATGATGCCAGTGAAGGTGCTTTGTATGTTCTGTTTATGCTGACACTGGCTATGCACCCGGATGTGCCGGGAATGTTTGCGATTGACAGTTTTGATCATGCTTTAAATCCTAGACTGGCAAAAAGAATCACAGAAGTATTCAGTCAGCTGATAATTGAGAGCGACAAGACGGTTTTCATGACAACACATAACCCCCTTGTACTGGATGGACTGAATCTGGCGGATGATAGGATACGACTGTTTGCCATTAATAAAAATAAGTATGGGCACGCTGAATTAAATAGAATCCAGATTTCTCAAGAACTTTTAGAAACAGGACAATCCTTATCCAGACTTTGGATTAACGGACTTCTGGGAGGTGTTCCGGAACTGTTATGAAAAAGAGGATAGGAATTGTAGGTGAAGGACCGACAGATTATCTTGTACTTAAATGCATGATCGATCAGATAACCGGAGAAGAAAATGATTATCTGAGAATTCAGCCGGAACAAAATATGCTAGGCGAGTACGGAAATGGGTGGAAAGGTGTATGGAACTGGTGTGAGTCTACAGGACAGAATCTGGATAAGATTATGAAGGGTATCTCTCCTCAGATTGATATGATTGTAATTCAAATGGATGGGGACGTGGCTCGGAAAGAAAAAGAGGTTCATTGTCGGTGTGCAACTGTGGAATGTGAGCATAAAGGGAAAGTTCATCCATTAGGATGTGAAACATTAATAGATGGCTCATGTCCGGTAGACATTCCGTGTAAAGATCATGAGAACACACCGGAAGGATATCGCAGCCATATAACACATTGTGTTTTACAATGGCTTGGAACAGATACCGAGAGAAATGATATTATTATTACGGTGCCATGTGACAGTACAGATACATGGATTGTTGCTGCTTTTGATCCTATGGAGGAGATAGAAAAAATCCAAAATCCATGGGAGGATATTATTTCCAGAAAAAAGGATTACCATGGAATAAGAATACCAGGTCATAAAAAGAATAATCGTATATACCAGCAGCTGATTCCTACTTTGGAAAGTCATTGGAAACAAGTAATTGATCTGTGTGATTCTGCTAAATATTTTGAAAAAGCAGTAAAAGTAGCCTGGGGTGAATAAAGAAAATATCTCCATCATTTAGCAACAAAATGATGGAGATATTAATGAAATGAAGGAGATTTTGGTAAAATGGTGCCGTGCCGGCAACTGGATATGTTCGTATTTAAATCGGCTGTCGTGGTCGAAACACCATAGACAAATCAACAATAACGTTGTATAGTAATAATAGAAATCTGGTCAATTGAATATTGTTTATCATTCCCGCTTGTAAGGGGATGGTAGCCGGAAGATGATATCTGTCAGTAACAACAGAGCTTTCCCCGGATGTTAGCAGCTGCAAAGAATCTGCTAATTTTCAGGTCTTATCTGGTCTTGACAGAAAGGATATTCAGATTACCAGAATTTGATTCGAAAATAAAAAAAGTCCTTGATAATAAAGGGCTAAACATAACAGTTCTTGACAGGGATTAACAGAACCACAGAGCTCTCCTAAGCACTAGATGTGGGTTCGATTCCCGCACGGGACGTCCTATCAAAAGCGGAATGTATTAGAAAAATTTCTAATATGATTTCCGCTTTTTTGTTTTTTCAAGGGGAAAAGGGAATGGAATATCAGCTAATACGGAAAGAATCCTATTAGCCGCTGTCTAATAAAACGCACTGCTGGTATAATAGCTGGAAATAAATCGAAATTCTAATAAAAGAGAAAAGTCAGCTGTTTATTTGAGAAAGTGGATGTAAATCTAAGCTCAGATAAGAAAAAAGAGGAAGGGAAATATCCGGCGGTAAGTTATTAGGTGTGAATACAATAGAATCTTTGATTAGTGAGAACTAAGGTCAACAGTAAGCCTGTTTGGATCAGATTTCAAAAAGAAATCTATCTGGACAGGCTTTTTCTGTTGCAGATAAGAAATGGAGGAAAGATATGGATACAGTGGATACACGAAGTGCATCAGTTCCAGAAGATGGCGAAAAAATTATAGAGATTCAGCTGGAACGTCTGCGGACCTTTAAGAACCATCCATTTAAGGTTCGGATGGATCAGGAAATGATTCGGCTCAGTGCGAGTGTTGAGAAATACGGAATCATAAATCCACTGATTGTACGACCGATTCCAGATGGTGTTTATGAGATTATCTCCGGGCACAGAAGAAAGGCAGCTGCTGAAAAGTTTGGTTACAGGAAGGTACCGGTCATTATCAGAGTCATGTCAGATGATGAAGCAGTAATTAATATGGTGGATTCCAATTTACAGAGGCAGCAGATAACATTCAGTGAAAAGGCTTTTGCTTATAAGATGAAGAATGAAGCTATGAAGCGAACCGGAGGAAGAAGAAAAAGTAGCCAGTCTGACTACCCGTTGAAAGGAAAAAAGACAGTAGAAATCATTGGTGAAGAATTTGGTGACAGCGCAAAACAGGTACAGCGGTATCTGAAACTGACGGATTTGATTCCTGAGTCACTGGAAAAGCTGGATAACGGTGAACTTTCATTTAACCCAGCTGTGGAACTTTCGTATTTAACGATAGAGGAACAAAAGGAATTTATAGATGCTATGGAGTATACACAGGCAGTTCCATCCATTTCTCAGGCACAGAGAATGAAGAAATTAAGCCGGGAGAAAAAGCTGACGGGAACAAAAATGAGAGAGATCATGGGTGAGATCAAAAAAGGGGAAATTACCAGAGTGATGTTTAACAACGAACAACTGTATCGGTATTTCCCAAAATCATATACCCCGGCAGAAATGAAAGAAGAGATACTGAGCATGTTAAATCAATGGAAACCGCAGAAAACGGCAGCAAAATAGGAGGAAAATTATGTGTAGAGTAATCGCAATATCAAACCAGAAAGGTGGAGTTGGAAAAACCACCACAACCGTAAATCTTGGAATTGGACTTGCCAGACAGGGAAAGAAAGTGTTGCTGATTGATGCAGATCCACAGGGGAGCCTTACAGCAAGTCTTGGCTATGTAGAACCGGACGAAATAGGAACTACACTTGCCACAATTATGATGGCTATCATCAATGAAAAAGAATTTGAGATCACAGATGGCATTCTGCATCATAAAGAAAATGTAGATCTGCTTCCGGCAAATATCGAATTGTCTGCATTGGAAGTAACAATGGGGAATGTGATGAGCAGGGAACTGATTATGAAGGAATATATTGAGGCTGTGAGAACGAAGTACGACTATATATTGATTGACTGTATGCCAAGCCTGGGACTAATGACAATTAATGCGCTGGTAGCTGCGGATTCCGTGTTGATTCCAGTACAGGCGGCTTACCTTCCGGTGAAAGGTCTTCAGCAGCTGATACATACGATTGCAATGGTGAAGAAGCGGCTGAATAGGAAGCTGATATTTGAAGGGATTCTTCTTACAATGGTGGACTTTCGCACAAACTATGCAAAGGATGTGGCTGGCAAAGTGCGTGAAGCCTATGGTGAGAAAATAGAGATTTTTGATACAGTGATTCCTATGTCAGTGAAAGCAGCTGAAACAAGTGCAGAAGGTGTCAGCATTTTTTCTCATTGCCTGAATGGAAAAGTAGCGAAAGCATATGAGACGATTGCAAAGGAGGTACTGGGAAATGAAGAGTAAGAGTGCAGAAAAAATAAAGATGCCTAGTATAGATGAACTGCTGGGAGTATCCGGTGAGGAAAGTGCAACAGATATTGAGATTAGCAGAATACACAGCTTTGTAAATCATCCATTTAAGGTTTTGGATGACGATAAGATGGATGACCTGGTAGAGAGTATTAAACAGAATGGTGTGCTGACACCTGTTTTAGTAAGGCCAGATAAGAATAACAGCTATGAGATGATATCCGGGCATCGAAGAATGCACGCAGCGATAAAAGCAGGATTGGAAACTATACCAGCCATTGTGCGGGATATGGAAGACGATGAAGCCATTGTCATAATGGTAGATGCTAATATTCAAAGGGAAGAGTTGCTCCCAAGTGAAAAGGCATTTGCATATAAAATGAAAATGGATGCGATGAAGAGGCAAGGTGCCAGAAATGATATAGCAGATTCCACTTACACCCAAAATGGGTGGAGGTCAGAAACAGCAGCGGTAATTGGACAGCAGGTAGGAGAAAGTAAAAATCAAGTTAGAAGGTATATCCGACTTACGGAACTCATTCCAGACCTTCTTGATTATGTAGATAAGAAACGTCTGCAGTTTACTGTTGCGGTTGACATTTCCTATATTGACAAAGAGATTCAAACATGGTTATTTGAATACATCAAGGAAAATGGTACGGTTAAAGCAGTTCAGGTAGCGGCACTCCGCACAGCACTTGAAGCAGGACCGATGACGCAGGCGAAAATGATCTCCATACTGGTAAACAGTCAGCCTGGCAGGAAGCAGGAACAAAAAATCACGTTATCAGAGAAAAAACTGAGAAATTACTTCTCTGATAAATATACGGCGGAGGATATGGAAAGTGTAATTCTGGAACTTCTGGATCAATGGAAAAGAGGTGAGATAACAGTATGAATTTTGAATACTATTATGGCACTCAGGCTGATCAGTTCAGTTTTATCCGGATTCCAAGGATATTATTATTAGATGAAGCATTTTCCGCACTGTCTTTATCAGCTAAAGTCCTTTACTCGGTACTTCTGGATAGAATGGGACTGTCAATGAAAAATAAATGGCTTGACGAAGAAAACAAGGTGTACATTATCTATCAGATCACGGAGATACAGAGTGACTTGGGATTCTCTAAGAAAAAAGCAATGGATTATCTCACAGAATTGGAGAAAATCGGACTGATTGAAAAGAAAAAGAGGGGCTTTGGATTGCCGAACATTATATATGTTAAGAGCTTTATGGCACATCAGAGTAGTCAAAGAAGTAATGAAATGGGAACTTCACAGGAAAAAGATGTGGTACATAGAAGTATCGAAAGGGGAACTCCTGAGGTGATGAATAAGCACCTCAGAGGTGCCGAAACAGATACCTCAGAAGTGCCCCAAAACGGACTTCAAGAGGTTCCCAAAACGGTACCGCTATATAATAAGACTTATATGAATTATAATAATCAGAGTAATATCACATCGAATCATATCAAATCAGATGGCGATAGGATTCGATGTGATCAAAAAGAACAGACAATCAATGCTTATGCTGAACTGGTAAAGAAAAATATTGATTTTGATGTTTTACTGCATACATATAGCAGAGAGCAGGATCTGGTAGAAGAAATATATCAGTTGATTCTGGAGACCGTTCAAACTGAAAAGGATATGATACGGATCGCCGGCGAATATTATCCGGCAGGCTTTGTGAAGGGAAAATTACTGAAACTGAATTATTCGCATATCGAGTATGTGCTGGAGTGCATGGATAAAAATACTACGAAAGTCAGAAACATAAAACAATATTTGCTGGCTGCTTTATTTAATGCACCATCAACGATTGGAAGTTATTATAAAGCAGCGGTAAATCACGACATGCCACAGTACGCAAACTGAAGGAGGTACTTATGATTGTTTTAAGAATGGCAGGAAAAATTTTATTGTTACCGGTGTGGTTATTATTAGCCACTGCCCATTTACTGGTAAAGATCGTAGTTGAAATCTACTGCATCGGCAAAGGGATTGTCAATCTCATTCTGGGTTTTATGCTGATTGGAACACTGCTCTGGTACAGACAATGGGAGCGGTTTGCTTTACTTGCAGTTGCCAGTGGTATCTTGCTGTTCTTTCTGTGGATCGGAGTGTTTATGGAAGTTATACTGGAATCAGCACAACACAAAATTGGAAAATGGATTATTAAGTGAGGAAACTATTATGGAAAAAGAATATATTCAGCTACCAGCATTAAAAAGAGATCTGGATCCAGATGTTGTAAAGGCTTTATGGGCGTTTATTCAATTACCTGAGGAATACCAAGCACGCTATCAGGAGCAATATGAATTGTTAAATCAGAGGAAAGAAGAAGCAGACAGGCAATTACAGGAGAATATCGAAAAGATTGATGCAGACGCAATTCATTTATATGAAGAAACCATGCGAAGCATGATTCGTGATATTGTTCAGCAATCCTGTAACTTAGCTTGCTGGGTTCGCTATCATAAATACGATTTGGAAGAATCTCTGGAGGAGATGATAGAGCAGCAGCCACATGCTGCAAAATATATTATTGCAATGAATATACTTATGGATGACGCAGAGGGAAGCGAAAGTCCATTTGAGGGAAACAGTTTTATGACATCATAATTAAGGAAATCATAATCAATAGTGTCCTGTCAGATAACATCGTTGTCTGGCAGGACTATTTTTTTGACTTTTACAGTTCTGAAAATTATATCAAAAATTTTTTCAAAAAGATTCTTAACTAAATCCCCACCTTTTGTATTTAGGAATTGAGCAGGCCACACCATCATTTAAGTCGTGGCAGCTTGCGTACAATGACAACTGAATGAGCTTGCCAATTCGCCGGAGCTGCTGTAGAGAGTTCCGGATAGTCCGTAAGGATAATAGAAACAGAGGTCTGCATATGGCTTTTCTATGGAAAGCTGCGGATCAATAATGATACTCCCGATGATGCCGGTCAGATAAAGTGAGGAATCTGAAGACCATACACGATATGGCTGAGACTGCCTGCAATGGCGTGAACGGATTGGGTGAACCCTGAAATGGGTTACACATGTGAAAAGACAATCTAGCACTGTTTTCTGAAATGATGACAGCCCTGGTTATCGCCAGGGCTGCTGACAATAGAAGCTGTGCGGCAGATTGGTTTTTATTTCGTATCTGATCTGCCGTACTCTTGTGTTGCCAGTAAGGTAGCAAATAGAGTAAGAAAGGGGGAAGGATGGATGAATATGGTTGTACTTATTGGACGTCTGGTGAGAGATCCCAGTTATAGTGAAGTCGAGACAGAAAAAGGAAAGTATCATATTGCATCATTTTATCTGGCTGTGCCGAGAAATTTTAATAAAGGTGTCAATTATATTAAAATTACAACTTTTGGAAAACAGGCAGATTTCGCAAGGGATTTCCTGACAAAAGGAAAACGTGTTGCAATACTTGGTGAGCTGATGATCGGAAGCTATAAAGATAAGGAAACAGATAAAACGGTCTATACCACAGAGGTAACTGCAAGCCGACTGGAATTTGCTGACGGAAAAGATGCTAATGGGAACACTCCGATACCTTTTCCAGAACCAGATACAGATGGGTTTCAGCATATGTTGAAGTAACCGTAAAATTTAGTACTGATGGTGTTATGATGCCCGTAGAATTTATCTGGGAAGATGGAACGAAGTACATCATTGATAAAGTAAAATCAAAAGAACGATGTGCGAGTCGTAAGGCAGGTGGTACTGGAATTATGTATACGGTATTGGTAGATGGTAAGGAATGCCATTTATATTATGAATTTGATAAGTGGTTTATGGAACGCAAGAGTGCGTAAAGATTTAAGAAAGAAAACAGGATCTGCAGAAGAACTGACCTTTCCCTTTTGCTCTTTTCAGATTGACATATAAGGGCATTACATTTATATCCATGAAACAATATACCCACTATATTGTCCATGCAGATGTGGCCCTGCTCAAGAATAATTCTTATTGAGCTTCCGTCAAAATCACAGGGATGGGAGTGTAGAACGTCAGAGAAAGACGATTCAATGCGAAAAGGAGATTTTGATAATGACAGAAAGAGATTATGCGATCAGATCGTTTAAAGAAGTAACCTTAAATGCAGCACGCCATACAGAAGAAAGAATGAACCTGTACTATGGAAAAATCAAGGAACTGATGAACAATTATCAGGACTTGATTTTGGAAAATCAGATGGTTCTGGATGAATTAGAGCAGGAGTGTCAGGAAAAGATCAATGAGAATATGGCCTATGCCCTTCAGTATATGGATGCTTACGATTACCGCATGAATTTAGGAAAACTGAAAAAAGAAGTAAACAATATCATTCTAATCTATGGACTTTGCGATATGGTCAACCGGGCAATGACATTGGTAAAATATTTTACCCCGAATTTTGGAACCGAATATTATGATGTGCTTTATGGCTGCTTCTGCAGACACAGAAAAATGACAGATATGGAAATTATGCTTGAACTGGGGATGAGCCGGGCAAGTTTTTACCGGAAGAAAAAAGTAGCTCTTCGGTATCTGGGATATTATTTTTTTGAAATCGTAGTGCCACAATCTGCAAACAAACGATATAAGCCGTCTTTTCCGGAAACGGAAGAGTAGATCTGAAAGAGCCTGATGGAATCTCCCTTTTCCATCAGGCTTATTAATATGTACGAAGGAAAAATATTTATTGCAGAAATAAAAATCTGCTATAACCAAAAGCATCCAACAAATTTCGATAAAATAAATGAAATTTTACTTTTATATAATAAGAACCGTCACTGTAGATGGCGAAATCGTTTCGAATGCACAGATCGTCACCGAGCAGTTCGTACCGATGGGTCCTGCGGCCAGCCAGGTCGCAATCAAACAGACCGGCACCAACGGCGGCGGTTATATGGGCGTCAACTCCGCACATCCTTTGGAAAATCCCAATGCCTTTACCAATCTGATTGAGATGATTTCACTACTTTTAATCCCTGCGGCACTATGTTTTACTTTTGGTAACGCAGTAAAAAATAAAAAGCAGGGAATCGCAATTTTTATGGCAATGTTCCTTTGCCTTGTATTTGCACTGAGCGTGGTTGCTGTTAATGAGCAATTTGCAACACCACAACTTATTCAAAACGGAAATGTTGATGTTTCTATGGTAGATCAGGCGGGCGGAAACATGGAAGGTAAAGAAACCCGATTCGGCATTGCTGCATCTTCTACTTGGGCTACATTTACTACAGCTGCTTCCAATGGGTCCGTAAATTCTATATCCACCATGCGATCCAACAGCCTATTCCTTGATATTAGATATCTATGATTATTCCAATAATAAAAGGAACTGACATAAACATTATTCTTTTTCCATATGCCTTACACATAGCATGGTCTTTTTTATATCTTTTTGTGAACAAGTAGAGATTTATAGCCGGAAATCTATGTTTTATCATAATCCGTGAAATAAGATGGGTTAATTCTTCGATTTACATATTTTTTAAGGTGTTCCGGCATGGTATTATGGTACTTATAAAGAACCAATTATATCTGTTGGAGAGAGCGGTGAAAAGTTATGAAGTTATTGTTTAAACAAAGGTTGTTTTCATGGTTTGACAGCTATGATATCTATGATGAAGCAGGCAACACTGTTTATGTAGTAAAAGGTCAGTTGTCCTGGGGACATAAACTTGTAATTTATGATGCCTATGGAAACGAAGTAGGAATGGTTGTTCAGAAAGTACTTACTTTTCTTCCTAAATTTGAAATTTATAAAAACGGCAGTTATATCGGATGCCTGAGCAGAGAATTCTCATTCCTGACGCCACATTATAATATTGATTACAATGGATGGCATATTGATGGAACCATTATGGAATGAGCTGCTGGATTTGGAATTTCAGATAAAAGCAGGGATGGATATTCTGAAGAAACTGGAAGAACTTTATGCGTCAGATCCAGAAAAAGAGGAGACCGAAGCAGAGAAATTGGCAGTGCTGATGAGAGGATATTTGCAATCTATGAAGTCAAATTTGAGAGAAATTATTCACTATATTGACGAGTCAACACTTGAAAATGCGAAGAGCGAAAAAGTTCAAAAGCAAGAGTCTCCCTCAAAGGTGTCAAAAGACGTAGAGGAGTCTGTTGATAAGATGATATCCAATCGTATGAGCAAAGCATATTCTGAATGGAAATCAAATAAAGATACACGGCCATATAATGAAAATATAGAGAAGGAATACCAGAAGCTTTTGGAAACACTGTCTCCGGAACAAGAGAAAGTGCTTACGAAGTATTGCGATGAAAGATTTGCCAGCGGAGCAGAGACAGAAGAGTTTTTCTATCGCCTGGGTATAAAGGATGGACTGAGATTAAAAAGTACGATAAAATCTGTATTAGAAATGATGTCGTGAAATCGAAGTATACTTTAGAACTACTAGTTCTGGCAAATTCGTTGGTTGTGCGGATTTATGCACTGCTATTTGATGTAAACTGATAACATCAGAATTAGATAAAAGAGATAAAGGAGAAGAGATATGTGGCTGCCGGATTTTTTTTATTCAAAGACTTTTAAAATTATAGCGACAGTAATCCTTAGTGTTGAGCTGATAATTATAATTACATTGAAGGTAGTGGATCTTTACTGTGATGAACCGGGATGCTGGAACAAAAAGGATTGGGGAACAAACTATTGCATGGAGCATATTAACAGTATTTATGAAGAGGCGATGAAAAGAGAAAGAGCATATGAAAATTCCCAAAGAAAAAACAGTACGAGTAACAGCTATTCCAGTAAATCCCAAAGAAGTTATTCTTCTGGAAAAAAGAGTATTCCATCGCGTTCATACAATACATACAGCAATTCTTATTCATCCCGGAGAAACGATTCCTATGATGTTTATAATTATGATGATCCGGATGATTTCGCTGATGACTGGGCTGAGGAATTTGGTGGAGGAAATTATGATGGCGGATATGATGATGCGTATGATTACTGGGAGGAGAACTACGGGAATTAATAATGCAAGGAAATTGTGGAGGTGAACTTGTTGAAGGAAAGTACATATCAAACTCCTTGTGGAACGATTCACTATTGGTCAAGTATTCTGAGTTTGGATACAATGACGATTGTATTTCTTCCAGGGCTGACTGCTGATCATAGATTGTTTGATAAGCAGGTTGAGCACTTCGTGGGAAAATATAATATGATTGTATGGGATGCACCAGCTCATGCCTCATCCTGGCCGTTTCGGTTTGATTTTGACTTGTTTGATAAGGCAAAATGGCTGAATGGGATTCTTGAAAAAGAAGAAATCATAAATCCAATTATAATAGGTCAATCAATGGGTGGATATGTAGGACAGGCTTATGCACAATTGTATCCCGATCGGCTGGCAGGTTTTATCTCCATTGATTCAGCACCGCTACAGAGAAACTATGTGACAGCAGTGGAGATCTGGCTTCTGAAAAGAATGGAACCAATATATGCACATTACCCATGGAAGTTGCTTTTGAAATCCGGAACAAAGGGAGTTGCAACTTCTAATTATGGCAGAAACCTGATGAAGGAAATGATGCTAGTCTATGATGGTGATCAGCATCGTTATGCCCAAATTGCCGGGCATGGGTTTCGTATTCTGGCAGAGGCAATGGAAAAGGATCTGCCATATGAAATCAAATGTCCTTCCCTGTTGATATGTGGTACAAAGGATCATGCCGGTTCATGCATAAGGTATAACAGAGAATGGCATCGAAAAACGAAAATTCCTTTAAAGTGGATTGAAGGGGCCGGTCATAATTCTAATACAGATAAACCGGAGATGATAAATAGTTTGATAGAAGAATTACTTTCAAATATTTTATGAGAGGCAACATAAAGTTATTTGAATTGAAAAATCGTTAAGAAAAGAATCGAAATTGATGCAAACGAAAGGGCAGTTAATGAAAAGTCTCAATACTGCTTTTTCGTTTGCACCACCTTCGATTCTTTTCTTAACGATTTGCAGGGACGACAAACGGTTCAGTATGATATAAATTGAATATTGAAATGTAAAGACTATTTACCGTAAAACAGTAAATGGTCTTTTTTGTACCTTTTGGGGAACGAGTAGAGATTTATAGCTGGTAATATGTGTTTTATCATAATCCGTGAAATAAGATGGGTTAATTCTTCGATTTACATATTTTTTAAGGTGTTCCGGCATGGTATTATGATACTTATAAAGAACCAATTATATCTGTTGGAGAGAGCGGTGAAAAGTTATGAAGCTATTATTTAAACAAAGGCTGTTTTCATGGTTTGACAGCTATGATATCTATGATGAAGCAGGCAACACTGTTTATGTAGTAAAAGGTCAGTTGTCCTGGGGACATAAACTTGTAATTTATGACGTCTATGGAAATGAAGTAGGAATGGTTGTTCAGAAAGTACTTACTTTTCTTCCTAAATTTGAGATTTATAAAAACGGCAGTTATATCGGATGCCTGAGTAAAGAATTCTCATTCCTGACACCACATTATAATATTGATTACAATGGATGGCATATTGATGGAACCATTATGGAATGGGACTATAGCATTCTTGATCGAAGCGGTTATTCAATTGCACGGGTTAGTAAAGAACTGTTTCATATGACTGATACATATGTTATTGATGTGCAGGATCCAGGAAATGCGTTGGATGCGCTGATGTTTGTACTGGCGATCGATGCAGAAAAATGTTCCAGGAATTAAATAGTTGATTTTGTTGTCGAAGATATTCGGAGATGGGGAGGTAGAATGGGATTATTCAAAAAGAAAATCGTGAAAAAAACATATGACAGAGAACATATGAAACCTGTTATTCGTGCAAGTATTTGTACTGGAGAAGAAGTAGTAGGATTCAAAGACATACGGACTGGAAAAATCGAAGAGATCATGCTGATCAGATCTGCAGAGGATTTAGAAAAATTTAAAGAGATATATGAGATAACAGAGAAAATTGCAAAAGAATATTAAACATTGGATAAGGAGGATGTGTTGTCATGAGAACTATAGGTAATATCCTTTGGTTTATATTTGGAGGATTACTGGGCGGCCTGGCCTGGGTTTTGGCAGGAGGCATATGGTGTATTACAATTATTGGAATTCCGGTAGGTCTGCAATGCTTTAAATTTGCAACCCTGGCATTCTGGCCGTTTGGAAAAGAAATCGTGTATGGAAATGGCATGTTTTCGTTTCTGGTAAATCTTATATGGATTATATTTTTTGGATGGGAAATGGCACTTGGAAACCTGATAGTGGGTTGTATATGGTGCATTACGATAGTTGGAATTCCTTTTGGAAAGCAGTTTTTCAAGATGGCAAGACTCTCTTTCATGCCATTTGGTGCGAGTGTGATAGGATAAAAGAAAAAATAAAAAAGAATTGAGAGAAATATATGTATGTTTGCAATGATATAGTATGTGATCCATGCTGTGATTTTTGTTGGTATTGTGTTCATGGGAAATATGGCGAACCAATACAATGCATTAAAATGAAGCCTGATTTTGAAGATGGAATGGGATATTGTGATAAGTTTATATGTAGTCTACATGAGCCCAAACCATTTGATCTTTGAATAAATTCTGAATTTGTTAAATTGGATAAATCGGAATTGTGCGCCCAGACAAGCTCTCCGGCAATCAGGACACAGGCAGATGGTTATCCTGGCATCCCAATCATTGGACGTCAGGAACTGAATAAGTACAGAAAGAAAAAGTTGTGCCGATTGTATTTTTATTGTACCTACCTCAATTGTAATCTAAGATTCCATACCTACTATCTTGGGTAAGTGCAAAGAAATAAGTGAAATATCAATACAATTGTATTGAATTAGTAATGAAATAGCATTATAATGAAGAAAAAAGGAGGTATCTAAAATGGCAAGTACAATTCAGATCAGGGTAGACGATGATTTGAAAAATAAATCAGATCAGCTTTTTAAAGATCTTGGAACTGACACGACATCAGCAATAAGGATGTTTTTAACGCAGGCGGTTGCATATAATGGATTTCCATTTGAAATAAAACGAACTGTGCATAATCCTTATACATCTATGACAGAAGAAGAGATGCTTCAAAGACTGGAACAATCCAGAGAATCCTCAAAAAGGGGAAATTACCGAAATGCAGATGATGTGATTTCAGATATGAGAGGAAAATATGGATTATAAAATAGTTGTAACAGCTGAAGCAGAAGAAGACTTGAATCAGTTTATACAGTATCTGCTTTTCGTTAAGAAAAATAAGCAAGCAGCGAAAAATGTGCTTGATGATTTTGAGAATACTATTAAAAAGTTAAAGTATGTAGCGAGTAGTTTGAAAGTATGCGACAATCCACGTTTACAGAGTCTGGGATATCGTCGAATAAATTTTCAACAGCACAGATATTTTATGTTATATAGAATAGAAAATGATGTTGTATATGTGGATGATATTTTCCATGAGTTACAAGATTATGAAAACAAAATGATATAAATTGAATATTGGCAATAAAAAGATCATTTACCGTGAAACCGTAGATGGTCTTTTTTTCTAATCTTTTTCATTTCTCCGTGAACTTTCCCAAACTTTTTTGTATTTAGAAGTTGAGAAGGCTACAGATCAAAAATTCGGATCGAAAAGCCGACTCAAGACTTTGAAAATTGAATGAGCTTGCCAGTCCGCCGGAGTCCTGCCAGATAGGATTCCGGATAAGTCCAAGGACAATCAGTCCGAGGAAGAACAGAAACAGAGGTTTGCATTGAAACATTGCTGCGGCGATGGCTTTCTGAGCAAAGCGGCGAATTAATAATGATACTCCCGAATGATGTCAGCTAGGAGGAGTGAGGATCCTGGAGACCATACATGATATGGCTGAGGCTGCCTGCGATGGCGCTAACGGACTGGGTGTTCCCTGAGATGGGATACACGTGTGAACAAGACAAACGAGCACTGTATGAAAAAAAGATTGCCCCGGTATATTCCGGGGTAACTGACAATAGAAGTCGTGTGGCAGAGGGGAACTTTTGCCATACCCTTGTGTTGCCAGTAAAAATAAGTGGCAAAAGTCGGTATAACTATTCTCTATCTCTCAGCTATTAAATACAAAAATGATCTGAGAAGTTTAGCAATTAAAGCATTTAAAATAGCAATTAAAGGCCTTTAATCAATCATAGAACCGGTTGGTTGTCGGGATTTTTGCACAGCCACTTATTGTAAGATGATAACATCAAAAAAGAAGAAAAATCCAAGGAGGACTGGCAGATGAAAGGTTATAACACAAGCAACGGATATATGGGATATGTAGAAGGCAAATACATTTTATTTGCCAGTGAACAGGAATATTTCGAGTTTATGGAAGATTAGGATGAGGAAGGACAATGAGTAAGATCTATTTCACACTGACAGGAACAAATCATTATTTCGGAAAAGAATTTCTGAAAAAAGGAACGAAGATCCGATTAGAAAAAGAACCAGACAATGAGTATGACAAGGAAGCAATTAAAGTAATTTACGAAGGTCTGGGAAAAATCGGATATGTAGCAAACAGTTCTTATACAGTGATCGGAGATTCCATGAGTGCCGGAAGAATCTATGACAAAATCGGGAAGAAAGCAAAAGCAAAAGTGGTGCTTGTTACAGATCACGGAACAATCTGCAGCATCAGCAAGAAGAGTCTTCTGGATAATCAAAAGAAGGTTAAGAAATTCGAAACAGAGGTTGAAGAATAAAGAAATCTGAGGGAGGAAAAATCATGTTTGGATTTGATAAGATGTTTGATTTTAACAGAGACGGGAAATTGGATAGCTGGGAACGTGCTGCACAGTTTCAGTTCATGGACGAAATGATGAAGGATGATGAAAAAAGTATCCTTGATGACGACGATGAGATCGATACTTTTGCGGATGCCGGACTCGATTATGATGAGTTGGAATTTATGGATCCGGATGAAAGAAGAGAAGTGTTGGAAGATGCAGGATTGGATCCGGATGAGTTTGATTTTTGAAACTGAACGATATAGTTTAGAATAGCTGAGGCTGATTAGGGTCTTGGCTATTTGCTTTGGATGATGGGAAGAAACATAAAGAAACAAGGAAAGCAAGAAAATACGGAAAGTTATTTATGACAATTTATTACATGTAAGGTATAATAATGAACAAGAGGTTCATTTTAATAGGCATTTAAGAAATTTAAAATAAGAGGAAGATTGGATCAGTGGATGTGAATGTAATCAATGAGTTGAAAAGCGGCTTAAGTGCCGCTTATATAAATGGTTCCGTTGCGGCAAATCTGGCATATAAGCCAGCATTTGTGTCGAATAATCCGGAAGAAGGAAAGAAGGTTATTTCATCTGTGGAGGATGAATTGCTGCGCTGTGATCAGTTTCAGATCAGTGTTGCATTTATCACGATGGGTGGTGTAACACCGCTTCTTCAGACGTTAAAAGAGCTTGAGAAAAAGGGCGTTAAGGGACAGATTCTTACGACCAATTATCTGAATTTCAGCGAGCCGAGAGCACTTGAGAAACTTAATGGATTAAAAAATATTACGTTGAAAATGTACGATGTGGAAGCAGCAGGAAATGGTTTCCACACGAAGGGATATATTTTCAAGAAAGAAGAGATTTATCGAATCATCATCGGAAGTTCCAATATGACAAGTGCGGCGCTGACGGTAAACAAAGAGTGGAATACGAAACTGATTTCTACGGAAAGTGGCGAGGTTGCAGAAGAAATCGTAGAAGAGTTTCACAGTCTTTGGAACAGTGAGTACGCTTTGCCATACGAGGATTTTTATGAAGTCTATAAAGAACGTTACAATATCATAAAACACCAGCAGGAAATCGCGAAAAGCGAAGAGATTCCGTCTATTGAAAAATATAGATTAAAGCCAAACTCTATGCAGGAGAGGTTTATTGCGAACTTGCGAAATATTTTGGAGCAGGGAGAAGAGCGGGCGTTGCTGATCTCCGCAACTGGAACCGGAAAGACTTATGCATCTGCATTTGCTATGCGAGAACTTGGTTTCAAAAGAGTGTTGTTTCTGGTTCACCGTGTAACACTTGCGAAGCAGGCTAAAAAATCTTTTGAAAAAGTTTTCGATAAGAAAGTGACAATGGGATTGGTGGGAGCAGGCTCCTATGAATACGAGAAGGATTATGTTTTTGCAACAGTAGAAACTTTAAATAGAGATGCACATTTGTTTCAGTATCAGCCGGATGCTTTCGACTGCATTATTTTGGATGAGGCTCATCATAGTTCCAACAACATCTATACAAAGGTTATTGATTATTTTAATCCGAAGTTGTTTTTAGGTATGACTGCGACACCGGATAAAAGAGATGATAATCAGGAAGGTAAAAATATATATGAGATTTTCCATTATCAGATCGCTCATGAAATCCGTTTACAGCAGGCAATGGAAGACAATCTGCTTTGTCCATTTCATTATTTTGGCGTCAGTGAGGTTATTTCCCTGGATGACAAAACATTGCAGGCTACGAAGCTGACAGATGATGAGTTCAATCAGCTTACCAGTGATGAGAGAGTGAAGCATGTGATTGAACAGTCGGAATATTATGGTTATAGCGGTGATCGTGTAAGGGGACTTATTTTCTGTAGTCGTGTTAAGGAGTGTGAAGAATTATCGAGAAAGTTTAATGCTCTGGGATATCGTACAATTGCTCTTAGTGGTGTTGATAGCGAAGAAAAACGACAGAAGGCATTTGAGAGACTGGCAATGGATGAAGCGGATACAACGGAAGAGATGCAGCCTTTGGATTATATTTTTTCACGAGATATATTAAATGAAGGTGTGGATATTGTTGAGGTAAATCAGGTTATTATGCTTAGACCGACGCAGTCTCCGATTGTATTTATTCAGCAGTTGGGACGAGGTCTTAGAAAGGCGCCTGGAAAGGAATATGTTGTTATTTTGGATTTTATTGGAAACTATAATAATAACTTTATGATTCCGGTAGCTTTATCAGGAGATCGTTCTTATAACGCTGATGTAATCCGCAAATATGTAATCAGTGGAAATAGTACAATACCAGGTGCCTCAACGGTTCATTTTGATGAGATTTCCAAGGATAAGATATTTAAGTCTATTGACAAAATCAAAGGGATGAAAACGCTGATTAAAGAAAGCTATGTCGCTTTGAAGAATCGGTTAGGACGGGTTCCGCTTCTGTATGATTTCTATGAAAATCAGGAAATTGATCCACTGGTAATTATTAGAGAATATAAAACATATTATGCCTTTATGCAAGCAATGGAAAAGGATAAATACAAGAATAACTTAAACGAACAGGAGAAATTAACACTGGAGTATTTGTCTAAAACGGTTCTTTCAGGAGTGCGTCCTGATGAACTTGCAATATTAAATCAATTGCTTTATAAAGATCATATCGGGACTGCAGATTTTATAAAAGAATATCAAAAGACCTATGGAATTGAAATCAGCACATTACAGGTTAATGAAGCAATTCATGTGCTGCTGGGACATTTCGTGAGTAAAGAAGCAGAATATCAGAAATTTTGTCAGATTGATATTCTGGAAAATGATCAATCAGGAATGATCCGAAGATTGCAAAGTTACACAGAAAGACTTACTCATATTCAGTTCTGCACACAGGTGGAAGATATTATAAAAGTCGGTATTGCCAGATATAAGGATAAATATTCTTCGGGACGAATTGTGGATAGTCCATTTGTATTATATGAAAAGTATTCCAGAAGAGATGTAAGCCTTCTTATGAATTGTGGCAAGGATTTATCTTCGATTATGTATGGTATGAAACGAATTGGTGATGATGTCTTCATTTTTATCACATATCATAAAGAAGAAAGTCAGGATGAAAAAAACTATGTAGAAGGAAAACCTGATTATGCGGATGCCTTTGAGGATGATCTGATTTTCAAATGGGATTCTCAGATTGGGAAAGGCCTGGATAGTTCCTATATGAAGGATGTACTTGAAGCTGAAAGAAAGCATTTATTTGTAAAAAAATCAGATGCGGAGACAAGCTTCTACTATATGGGGCAATTTGATGTATTAGAAGCCAGAAATGCCCAGAAGGAGGACAATCATGGTCGTATGCAGCCAATTACGAAGGTCACTATGAAAATGCATCGTGCAGTACGTGAGGATTTATTACGATATTTACAGTCACATATTACGGCATAAATGGTTGGAGGTATAAAATACATGAAGACGGTAAAAGTAGTCGCAGCGATTATCTGCGACAACATAAAAGAAAAGAATAAAATATTTGCAACAGCACGAGGCTATGGAGAATTAAAAGGAGGGTGGGAATTCCCAGGCGGAAAAGTAGAACCAGGAGAAACACCACAGCAGGCACTTGTAAGAGAAATCATGGAAGAACTGGATACGGAAATTAAGGTCGGTGAGTTGATTGATACGATAGAGTTTGATTATCCAACTTTTCACCTTTCGATGGATTGTTTTTGGGCAGAAGTTACAAAAGGCCATCTTGAATTAAAGGAGGCCGAGGCAGCCAAATGGCTTACAAAGGCTCAGTTAGATAGTGTCGCCTGGCTACCAGCAGACGTCACTTTGATAGATAAAATTCGAAGGTGCATGAAATAAGCAAAGATTGAGGAGAAATTTCATGGACAAAACAATAGAATATTATAATCAAAATGCGGATATGTTTGCCCAGGGGACTCGTTTGGTAGATTTTACGGTTGTACAGGAGCGGTTTAGGAAAATGTTTCCGGTAGGTTCAAGGATATTAGATTTCGGTTGCGGTTCTGGTCGAGATACAAAGTATTTTCTTGAGAAGGGATACCGGGTGGAGGCAACGGATGGATCCTCTGAGCTTTGTAAATTAGCCAGTGCTTTTGCTGGAATTGAAGTTAAAGAAATGCTATTTCAGGACCTGGATGCGAGTGGTAAATACGAAGGTATTTGGGCGTGCTCTTCTATTTTACATTTATCCAAAAAGGAACTTCTTCCTGTGATCCAAAAAATGTGTGATGCGCTGAAAGATAACGGTGTGATTTATACATCTTTCAAATGCATTTAAGAAGCAGATGAAAGATATTATTGAGTATCGTACGATGGAATATTATCGGAGAAGGTATGTAGAAAACTGATTCTTAATATTATCTCAAGAGAAATTGAGTTATGATGTACACAGTAAAACGAATCGATGAAGACCTGAATTTTGGTTGTGAAGAACGACTGGATGATGCACCAGTCATGGCAATAGTGACTCTTGTGGATTCTTCAGGAAAAGAAGTGACAGTAAAAGCGGAGGACGCCAGGCTCTATGAGCGTAATATCAATGAAGGAGACAAAGTTTGTTTCGATGTAAATAATAAATTGGAAAAAGTAGAATGAAAGCTACAGGGAGAAAGTAAATGGTAAAGCAAATTGTAAGAGACATTTTCTTTTTAGGTCAGCCATCTGAACCAGCCACGAAAGCTGACATCCAGGTTGGAAAAGATCTGCAGGACACACTGCGGGCAAACCGGGAACGGTGTGTTGGTATGGCTGCCAATATGATTGGTGTAAAGAAGAATATTATCATTGTGAATATGGGATTCATAGATGTTGTGATGTTCAATCCGGTGATTGTTTCAAAGCGTGATATGTATGAGACAGAAGAAGGCTGTCTGTCCCTGGACGGTGTTCGTAAGACGACCAGATACCAGGAAATTGAAGTAGAATATTATGACTTCAACTGGAAAAAACAGCGCCAGAAATTGTCAGGATGGACAGCACAGATTTGCCAGCATGAAATTGATCATTTGTCTGGAAAGATTATTTAACCGCATGCGGATTGTGAATATTCGCTTGACTCAAAGCGGATTGTGAGGTGACGGATATGCTGAAAAACGTACTGATCGTGGTGGATGATATAGAAAAATCCATAGAGTTTTATAGGGACTTATTTGGACTGCAAGTGATTCTTAAGAATGAAGGTAATGTGATCTTATCGGAAGGACTTGTGTTGCAGGAGGCGGATGGGTGGGGGAGAACATTGAATGAAACTTCTACACCATTTAATAACATGATGGAACTGTATTTCGAGGAATTTGATATAGATGGATTGCTTGCAAAATATGAATCCGGTAAGTATTTCGTCCGATATGCCACTGAACTGACAGAACTTGCAGGTGGGCAGAAGCTTGTAAGGCTGTATGATCCGAGTGGTAATCTTATTGAGGTTCGTACGCCATTTAGTTGCAATTAAAGGAGGGAATATGCAGATTTTTGTTGATGCAGATGCCTGTCCGGTAGTTGGTATTGTTGAAAAAGTTGCAAAAGAGCACAGTGTTCCGGTAACGTTGTTGTGTGATACAAACCATGTGTTGTCTTCTGATTACAGTGAGGTGATTGTAGTTGGAGCCGGCGCAGATGCAGTGGATTATAAACTGATCAGTATTTGTCATAAAGGCGATATTGTTGTATCACAGGATTATGGTGTGGCGGCAATGGCACTTGGAAAAAATGCATATGCGATTCATCAGTCCGGGAAATGGTATACCAATGAGAATATTGACCAGATGCTTATGGAGCGTCACTTGAATAAGAAGGCACGAAGGGCATCTGGAAAGAATCACTTAAAAGGCCCAAGAAAACGAACATCGGAGGATGATGAGCATTTCAGAGAATCCTTCGAGAAAATGATACATATGGCGATGGATAAGGAGAAGTAGTTCGAAATGGAAGAATATAGATTTCATATTGGTGATGTAGTCCAGCATTTTAAACGGGAAAATGTAAATCTGGAAACAGCGGAGTACTTGTACCGGATTCTGGCTTTTGCGCAGCATACAGAAAATGGTGAGAAGCTGGTGATTTATCAGGCATTGTATCCGCCTTATAAAACATGTGCCAGACCATACGATATGTTTTGCAGTGAAGTGGATCGGGAGAAGTATCCGAATGCGAAGCAGAAATATAGATTTGAGGTAGTGCCGGTAGATTTTTGGCCAAGATAATATGGGTAGAAAAAGAGAATTACATTGAAGGGCAAGACCTATGTGAAATTATGAGGTGATGTGCTATGGCTTCATTTGATCAGAAGCTCCGTACGTTATATCTGATGGAAATCCTGCTGGAACGTACCGATGATGAACATATGTTAAATGCATCGGAGTTGTGCACGATTCTGGATCAGGAATATGGGATCAGTACGGATCGAAGAACCATTTATACAGAGATGGAGATTCTTGATAAATTCGGATTGGATATCCAGCAGAAGAAAGGCAAGTGTTCGGGCTATTATATCGGTGCCAGGGATTTTGAACTGCCGGAGTTGAAGCTTTTGGTGGATGCGGTTCAGTCTTCTAAATTTATTACAGAAAAGAAATCCAAAGAATTGATACAGAAACTGGAGAAGCTTTGCTGTAAGACAGATGCCGAAATGCTTTCCAGATATGTCTTCATCGTAAACCGGCCGAAGACAGAGAATGAAACGGTGTATTATAACGTAGATTATATTCACACGGCTATTTACGAGAATAAACAGATCAAATTCCATTATGCGGAATGGACAGTTAAGAAAGAACTGAAATTTAAAAAGAATGGCGCTTTTTATGTTGTCAGTCCGTGGGCGTTGACATGGGATGATGAAAACTACTATTTGGTTGCTTATGATGCAGCGGCCGGAATCATCAAGCATTATCGTGTAGATAAAATGCGCGATGCTGAGATTCTGGAGACTGATCGTAAAGGAGAAGAGTCCTTCAAAAATTTTGATCTGGCTGCATTTGCCAAGAAAACGTTTGGTATGTATGGCGGTGTCGATGCGGAAGTTACACTGGAATGCAGAAATGAACTGGCCGGTGTTGTGATTGATCGTTTTGGTCATGATGTATGGATGTGTCCTCATGGAGAGGATCGTTTCAGAGCCAGAGTGCCAGTGGCAGTAAGCTCACAGTTCTTTGGATGGATTACCGGTATCGGATCCGGGATGTGGATTGTCGGACCGGAAGATGTACGGCAGCAGTATAAAGAGTACCTGCAAAATGTGATTCAGAACTATATGGACTGACGAATTCCGCTGGTTGTGCGGATTTTTGTACTCCTATTTTACGATAATATGATCATCAGTTAAAGGTACCAGGGGTGCCAAAGCAAAACGATAGAGAAAACATTTATCAGGAGGAAGGTACAATGAGTAAGAAAGATGGATATAGCAGACCGGGATTATTTGGAAGTATAAATCATTACGACAGCAAAGGACATAAGATTGGAGAGAGCAGGCCAGGGTTCTTTGGTGGGTATAATGATTATGATGCAAAAGGTCATAAGATCGGAGAAACAAGGCCAGGATTTTTTGGTGGGATGAATCATTATGACAGTAGAGGTCACAAGGTTGGAGAAACAAGACCGGGGTTCTTTGGCGGAATGAATCATTATGATGACAGAGGTCACAAGACGGGGCACAGTGACAGGAATTTCCTGGGAGACTGGAATCATTACGATGATTAATGGGAGATGTTATCTGTGAGAGAACTTAGAACTAGTTTGAGGGAGCTTCGTATGGAAGCTGGATTTACGCAGTTGGAACTTGCTGAGATTGTCGGAAACTGCAGAGACAATATAAGCAGGTAGGAAAGGAATAAATTCAAAAACCCGACATATCAGCTGCTGTATGATATTGCAGAGTATTTTGGAAAGTCGGTAGAAGTGAAGAGATATAAGAATAGGCTGGTGCATAAGTGGCGAGAGAAGTCACTACTGCATCAGCCTTTTTGTACGTTCAGCCCACAACTTTACCAAATGTTTTCAGAGTGGACTTTGAGGAAACGTTGATAGGCGAATATTTGCTGTTTAATGAGATAAGCTGAATACCGGAATCTGTCTGATGGTATTTTTTTACGTAAGCTTCACCATCAAGGAAGAAAATTCCGATCTTGCCCTCTTCAAGTGTATCCTGTTTATGTATCCAGATGATCTGTCCATCCAGATAGAGCGGTTCCATACTGTCTCCGGCAACACGGACACCAAAATCTGCGTTGGCAGCTACTTCATCGCCGACTTCTATTTCAGAGAATCGGTCGGAATCAAGGAACTGGCTGGTTCCAGCTGAAACAGGAAGATCAAAGAGGCCGACCTTTCCCTTTGGCATTCTGCAGATGGATAGAAGCATAAGTCTGACCTTTTCGTATGGCAACATCATCAATGCCAATCTCTTCTACCTCCGGATTATCTATAAATTCGATTCGATCATATAAGCGTTGTATGGTGTCATTGCTAACTTGTACTCCAAGCAATGCCAGTACTTTACTTGCCCCTTCAT
The DNA here is from genome assembly GCF_052065235.1 of Blautia sp. HCP28S3_G10. Classification (NCBI taxonomy): domain Bacteria; kingdom Bacillati; phylum Bacillota; class Clostridia; order Lachnospirales; family Lachnospiraceae; genus Blautia; species Blautia sp. HCP28S3_G10. The sequence goes on from NZ_JBQHUL010000003.1 coordinate 58,658, forward strand.
TACTAAGAAACATCGAAACGGCAAGGATTAATGTGTTCAAAGCATCCGTTCGTACCTGAGAGGCTTTAGACGCCCTTTTTTCTACAAAGATCATCTTTTCATAGCAGTTTCTTTCTTATGGAAAAGAATCGTACAAATCAGTACAGTAAGCGGAACGGAAAGCACAATTCCGAAGCTTCCGGCAAGTCCCTGCATGATCGCAATACCGATATTGTTTGAATTAATAATCTGCTGATATGGAAGATCATAGGCATAATTCAGAAGAAGTGTACTGACACTGCTTCCTGCAAATGCAAGGATCAGAGTATTGCTGTCTGTTCCCATCATATCTCTTCCGACACGCATTCCGGCCTTAAACAGTTCCTTTCGTGTAAGGGAAGAATTCTGTTTGTAGATCTCATCAATAGCACTGCTGATGGACATGGCGACATCCATGACAGCGCCGAGACAGGAGATCAGAAGTCCAGAAAAAAGAAGTCCGCCAACCTGGATCCGGTTGGTATTCCACAGAGTCATCAGTGTTTCAATATCAGATACATTGTAGCCGGAAATGCCGGATGCTTTACTGAAGCACCATGCAGAGATACCGGCAAGAACAACACCTGCCAGAGTACCCAGTGTAGCTGCACAGGTTTTCTTTGTCGATCCGCCGATCAGATACATAGTGACCAGTGTGGTAAGAAAACAGATAAATACTGCTGACCAGAATGGTGAATATCCAAGATACACAAGCGGAAGATACACAAAGATCACGCAGAAAAAAGTAAAGATCAGGCCAAGACATCCTTTGATCCCCTGTTTACCGCCGATGATGCACAATGCAAGGAGATAAAGAATGGCAAAGATGTAAATAACCCATTCACGATCCTGAGAGTAAACGCTGGCAATCGTGGTCTCACCGGCAACGCTCTGCATGACAATGACCTTCATTCCTACTGTACAGGCTGCACCAAAAAGATAACCGGAACTGCTGGTGACATCAAGTTCTTCTTCTTTTCGTACACCAGTGAGCATTTTTACCCGTACTTTCTGTTCTCCTACGCGAGTTCCGTTGGAATCGAGATTATCCTGAAGGATTTCTGTGACTTTTCCCTTTTCAAATGTCTGCCCCGTCCGGACAACCAGTTCTGTTTTCTCAACCTGATTAAGCCTGAATACAAAAACAGCGAACACACAGACAAGTAAAAGATAAATAAGATACCGGACCGCTTTTTTTCTGGAAAGTAGCCCGGTAAATCTGGTGTGAGTCATACGAGTTCAGATACCTTTAATTTGCAGAAGCGTCGGCTTCAGTCTCAGAAGCATCTGTGGTGTCAGCAGATGTATCTGTACCGGATTTCTGGATGGTAAAAGTGTCATCGATAGCTTCAGTTTTGCCATCATCGGTGATCTGGTAAGTGTCGATGGAGAAAGAATCAGCACTCATTGTGATGACGGAATAACTTGGAAGCCAGTTCTGGCTGCGTGCTGCTACATAATCCTGTTGTGTGGAGAGCAGTTCGTAATATTTAGAACCGGAAGCGGAGTTTGCTGTCATGTAAAGAATTCCCTGAGGATCTGCTACAGTATTTCCGTCTACATCCTCAATTGTATAGCAGTTGTTGTCCTCGTGGAATGCATCGAGAGCAGCCTGTGTATCAGTATCGCCTTCTTCCGGAGCAAGTGTGATCTGATCGCCGGTATCTACATTTGTAGCGTGATCCCAGTCATAGTCCGTGCCGTCTGCGTTTAAACTGAACTCATAGTTCTGATGAGTCTGTCCGTCACCGTAGAGCATTTTGGAACGGCTGTAGGTGTGGTCATGACCCTGGAGAACGACATCAATATCGTTAGCATCAAAGACAGGAGTCAGTTGGGTACGAAGGATCATACCATCTGTATCAGAATGATCAAGACCGGAGCCGTAAATATCCTGGTGGATAGTTACGATACGCCATTTTACATCCGGATATGCCTTTACAGCCTCCTCGATGGTTTTCTGATGCTCTGCCACATTATAGTTGTTTGTGTTCAGAACAATAAAAAGTCCTTCGCCATAGCTGTAATAGTAATCACCGCCGGCAGCAGTTTTTCCGTTTTCTGTATTGTTCGGATTGTTAAAATGATAGGAGTAATCAGGATTCAGAGAATCATGATTACCGATTGTTGTTGCTACCGGAAGGCTTTTCAGTGCGTCTGCACTCAGATAGGAAGCGTATTCCTCTTCTTTGGCTTCACCGGTTTTGTTTACCTGATCACCGGCGGAGATAACAAAGTTAATATCTGGGTTTTCAGAAAGAGCAGTATTGAGAGTACGATTCCAGGAAAAACCATCATTTTCTGCTGCAGTATTAGCTTCACCGGATTCGTTTGTCAGCTCGGCACCATCCTGAGTCTGACCTTTGGAAGCACCAATCTGTGGGTCACCTACATAGAGGATTTTTACGGAATCTGTTTTCTGTGTTTTATATTCGCACACGTCTGTCTGCTGACCGTTTTTCTCTACTGTGTAGTAGTAGGTTGTCTCTGGTTCGAGTCCGGTTACAGTTACGTGATTATATTCATATGCTTTATCGCCGGTAAGTTCCTGATCCACATCGCCGGCAGTACCCTCGAAAGTTTCAAGATTGTCTTTATCGGTTCCGAAATGGACAACAGGAGTAGCAGTACTGTCACCTTTTTCGCTGTACCATGCAAAGTTAAGCTGTGTGTCATCTGCACCCGGAGTGAGAGATACTTTGGTAAAATCTGCTGCCGCATCTGCCCAGCTGGAAGTCCAGTCAGACCATCCGGAATCAGCACCGGTAACGCTGCTGTCTGTGTAGTGTTCTGTGGAGGCATAAACGGAAGGACATGCAGTTGTAATGGAACAAAGAGCTAAAAAACCGACAATCAATTTTCTTTTCATAATAATATAAACTCCTTTAAGAGATAGATAATTAAAATGTAATAGATATTTGTTGGATCCAATCTTTATCCTCAGTCGACGCTGTGAAGTATATCACTGTAATTTTCAGAAAACAATAGCATTTACGGAGGTTTGATTGAGATTTTACAGAATCTTCATATAAAAATGTTTGATAATCTTTGTCAGGATTGCAGAATGGATTCTGTATGTTTCGTGAATAGGAAAATCTTCACAGGGATGTTATGATAGTAAATACAAAGAGGAGAATCGAAGGTGTGATCCTTAATCCCTGGAACCGCACGATCATGTTAGATAAATACCTGATCAAGGTGATTCTGGGAAAAAATATATAAGATTTTTTCTGAAATAAGTCTATAAAATTTTATCATAAGTTCAGGTATAATATTTCCCATCACAGCAGATACTGTCATCGTATTGCAAAATCAAAGAGAGGAAGCGTATACGATGATATTAAAAGAAAAGGAACGTACCACGATTGAAGACTTACAGACACAGGAAAAAAGCTGTATTGAAAAATACGGAAGATATGCGCAGCAGGCGAAAGATCCTGAACTGAAGAATCTTTTTCAGATTCTGGAAAAGAAGGAAAGAGAACATTATGATTCTCTTGACCGTGTACTCAGAGGAGAAGTCCCGCAGTGTAACTGCAACGACAATGCAGGGAAAGAGTATCAGCCGAAGGCTGCCTATACGGCGATGAGTTCCCCGGAGGACAAACAGCTGGATGCTTTTCTGGCGACGGACTGTATTGCGTCAGAAAAGCTGGTATCAGGAGAATACAATTCAAATGTATTTGCCTTTGGTGACAGTGGAGTGCGTAAACTGCTCGCAGATATTCAGGTAGAAGAGCAGAATCATGCAGAGATGTTGTATAAGTACAAAACAGTAAACGGCATGGCATAAGATAACAGGTTACTGTGAACGGAGTGAACAGTAACGATAACAGAAGATGAGGGCACAGCTCAGATAAAGGTTCTTTCTTAGCTTTGGGTATAACCAAGTGAAACATTAGCTGGTATCAAATTGATACCAGCTTAAGATCACAACAGGATAGTTGCTCTTATGTAAAATAATTAAGAGAGTTACAATTCCGGTACCTGCCCAAAAATGTTGTCGCTGACCAGAATCACGCGCCAAGTCTCGCAGATGCTCAACTTGAATATCTTGCGAATTTATCATTGTAACGAATATGCATATCTTCCCAATCCATGAACAATACGTAGAATACTTTCCCGTATTGCGGGTTCTCTACAATTCTTCCATGATCAAGAACAGAAAAATAAGTTCCGTCAGCTTTTCGAAGATGAAAGTGAATATAGTCATTTTCATTACCATTGTCAATCTGTTTCCAGATACTTGATTCTATCTGTTGCTGTTCATCTTCCCGGATCAAGTTGCGAAAACTTTTCTTAGTAAGTCTGAACAGTTCATCTATATCTTTATATCCGGACATATGAAGAAATTCATCATTTGCAAAAAATAGTTCATCATCTTCTTTGTCAGCTCTGTATATGATGAATGCACCTGGAAGATGTTCCGCGATATCCTTGAATACGAATCCAAGCTGTTTGCGGGCACCTGACCGAAGTCCTTCTCTGTAGACCATACATCCATTTTTTCCACGAAGCTTTATTTCATAAAGAGCGGCATCTGCGCAGCGCATGAGCTGTGAACGATTGGATGCAAATGTTGGATATTCTGCATATCCTAGAGAAATATAAAATGCATGTTCCTTACCATGGTATGAGAATGATTTAGGAAGTTTGGTGAATTGCTGTAGCTGTACATCTGCTTCTTTAAAGGTACAATTTGGTAAAAGAATGCAGAATTCATCACCACCATTTCTTCCTAGTAATGCATCGGATGGGAAAAAAGCCTTCATGCTGTCTGCAAGATTTTTTAATGCCCTGTCTCCGTAATTATGTCCATAGATATCATTAATAAACTTGAAATCATCGATATCAAGAAGCGCAGCCACAAAATGTGCTTTTGGATTTTTTTGAATCAATTTTTCTGCAAATTCATCAAATCCATAGCGGTTATAAATATTTGTAAGAGAATCTGTGTGCGCCAGTATCTGAAACTTTTTCTTATGTTCTTTTGCTACTAACCATACTCTGGTAAGAACTGACAGGAGAAGGCTTATTGTAAGAAACATTCCGATGATGATTATCAGTAGTGTGGCATTTCTCCATCCACTTTTAGGAGTTATTTCAAATTCCCAGTTTTCATCTCCTATTGTAAAAGTATAAGAAACAGGATGATTTATTTGCCCATCTGATTGATAAACCACTTTATAAGCATCACTCCATGGAGCATCTGTTTTGGAAATTTTGTATTCGTATCCAAAATTTGAAAGTGCACTGATTGAATCTGAAAAAATATCCGGAACACGCAGGATAACAATAGTAAATCCCCAGAAATACTCATGTCCGTTTTTATCTTTCAGGTATACGGGATTGCGGACTGCAATTCCATATCCTCCCTGTTTTAATTTGAAGGGGCCCTGTGTAATGATTGTATGGTTGTCTCTTGCGTAACGAGAAATTTTTCCGCGATCTTTATCATGGATCAAATCAATCTTACCTGCCTCATTTCCATTAGCCGGATAAATATCTGTAACAATACCATTAGGAGCAAGCTGTACACTTTCAATAGAATCAGACATAAGATTTCCGGCAATTGTTTCAAACTGATGGATCTCGCCATCTTCACTTATTAAGATTTGCTTCAAGGTATCTGTGATCTCAATTCCATTTGTAATTTCATTCTTTATTCGTTCTCCATAGGTGGCTACGTTTAATTGTGCTGTTATGTGTCTCTGATCTTTTTCGTGGGTGTCTGTTTTGTATACAATCAAACTAACAAGGCATATGCCCAGTAAAAAAATGATAAGAGGCACAAGTGTTTTCTTTTTCACTTGGTTCACCTCATTTTGTCCATGGGAATTTTTATAATAAAGCATTATATCACAGAAGTTGAAAAACAGAATAAGTTTTATAAAAAAAACGAACTGTGCATAATCTGTGAAATAAGGCGGGTTAATTCTTCGATTTATATATTTTTTAATGTGTTCGGGAATGATATTATGGTACTTATAAAGAACCTATCATGTCAGTTGGAGAGAGCGGTGAAAAGTTATGAAGCTATTGTTTAAACAAAGGTTATTTTCATGGTTTGACAGCTATGATATCTATGATGAAGCAGGCAACACTGTTTATGTAGTAAAAGGCCAGTTGTCCTGGCTCATTCCTGACGCCACATTATAATATTGATTACAATGGATGGCATATTGATTGAACCATTATGGAATGGGACTATAGCATTCTTGATCAAAGCGGTTATTCAATTGCATAGGGAAAAAGGAGTTATTTTATAAAGGAGATATGATGAAAATTACTTACATTAACCACAGTGGATTTTTAATTGAAACTAAAGATTGCTACTATATTTTTGACTATTATAAGGGTGAATTACCACTTCTTGACAAGAAAAAAGAAGTAATTGTTTTTTGCAGTCATTTTCATAAGGATCATTTTAATCCTGTGATTTTTGAGATCCTTGATGATATGAGCATGACATATCAGGCAATTTTGGCGAAAGATATACGCAAAAGAAAACATTTGCCAGATATGAAGATCACATATGTTTATCATGATCAGACTTATAATCTGGATAATGGCACCCAAGTCGATACATTGTTATCTAACGATAGTGGTGTAGCATTTATTGTCAAAACAAAGGAAGGCACCATTTATCATGCCGGTGACTTAAATGACTGGTATTGGGATGGTGAGCCAAAAGCTGATAACCAGAGACTTACTTCAGCATATCGTGTAGAGATCAGGAAAATCAAGGGTATGCATTTTGATGCTGCATTTGTCCCTTTAGATCCGAGACAGGGAAATCACTATGCCGACGGGATTCTGTATTTCCTTAAAAATGTAGATTGCAATGTCATTTTTCCAATGCATTACTGGAATGATGCCAATGTAATTGAGCGGTTTATTACTGAATATCCGCAATATAAATCACGTATTAAAAACACAGAATGTGCAAAAGGAGAAGAATTATGAAATTCCACAGCCATATAATCTGGGTGAATGCGAATTCCACCTGGCATTCCAGGCAAAGGATTACGAGGCAGCGCATAAGAAGCATGAAGAGATGGCATTCAGTAATAAGCTTGGTATAAAGAACACATCTGAATATTTAGCAGAAAAAGAACAGAAAAAATGAAAGACACATGTCAGAATGAGTTTCAGAAGGAAGAAAAAAATGTTATCGTTATTATTTATAATTTGTATGATTTGGTTTGTTGGAAAATTTTTGTTCTTTAATCAGCCTTTAATCAGTTATTTATGACAATTTATTACATGTAAGGTATAATAATGAACAAGAGATTCGGTTATGAGCAAGTAGCGAAGCGGATTGCGAATATCCGCTTTGAAAGGACCACGAAAACGAACAGCAGAAGATGATGAGCATTTCAGAGCGTTTTTTGAAAAAATGATACATATGGCGATGGACAAGGAGAATTAATTTGAATATACAGATTTTTGGAACAAAGAAGTGCAATGATACAAAGAAAGCAGAACGTTTCTTTAAGGAACGTGGGATCAAGTTTCAGTTTATTGATATGAAAGAAAAGGGAATGAGTAAGGGCGAATTTAATTCAGTTGCCCAGGCAAATGGTGGACTGGAAAATATGATTAACTGGGAGGGCAAGGATAAGGATCTGCTTGCGCTCATTAAGTACATTGCAGAGGAAGATAAACTTGAGAAGGTGCTGGAAAATCCGCAGGTGATTAAGACACCGGTTGTCCGTAATGGAAAACAATCCACTCTTGGATATCAGCCCGATATCTGGAAGGCGTGGAAGTAAGAGTGCCGGTAGATTTTTGACCAAGATAAAACAAATGATTCAACTGAAAGGCAATTAAATGACATTCAATTTTGACAGAGAATTCCAATCTATGATGCAAGAGCACAATTTAAATTCGGTGATTCTTTTGGGGCATCTGAACCCGGATGGCGATGCAGCCGGATCGGTGATGGGACTTGCACATTATATAAAGGTAAACTATTCGCAGTACAAAGTGCTGCCATATCTGGCAGATACGTTGGATAAAGGACCGAAGAAGCAGGTAAAACTGGATAAGGTCTTCGATCCGTTTGAGAAGCCGGATGTAAAAGAAAAATATGCAGTTATCGTATGTGATACTGCAGTTCTATCAAGGATGATTGGCAGGGAATATTACGAGGGAGCAGCAGCTAGTATGGTAATTGATCATCATGCGTCCAATGAGGGTTATGGCGATGTGAATTATACAAAAATCTCGGAAGCCTGCGCAGAGAATGTTTACTACATCTTGGACTCGGCCAAGCTGAAGAACACTGTCGATTGCGAAGCGAAACCGACTGCAGCAGACTACATTTATATGGGTATCCTGCATGATACAGGATGTTTTACCCGAGCGAAAGTAAGTACCATGAAGGCTGTGACTGGACTACTCGAGATGGGAGTAGATCATAGTTATGTAATGCATACTATGCATAATGACACTCTGGAAAGTCTGCAGAAGAGATCAGAATTGTTGAAGCGGGCAGAACGTCTGCTGGATGGAAATGTTGCCTGTGTGTGTATCAATCGTGCTGAGAGCGAGGCAGAGGGAATCAGTTATGAGGATATCCATCCAATCAGCGGATTTCTCAGAGACTGCGAAGACATTCAGCTAGGTTTTACCATGTATGAGGAAGAAGAAAACCGCTGGCGTTGTTCCTTCCGGTCTGATGGAAAATGGATCAATGTAAATGAACTTCTGCAGGCATTTGGCGGAGGTGGACATGCTGCAGCAGCAGGTGTGCGCAAGCGGACGAATGATGTAGAAAAATTCAGACAGGAAATCCTTGAACGGATTGTTGCGATGAGAAAGATTTCCGGTCAAGATAAATAAGAATTAGAAACAGAACACAGGAGAATCGGGAGGTGTAGAATGATGGAAAAGGAAAGAACCTATATTGCAATCGATCTTAAGTCATTCTATGCGTCTGTGGAATGTAAAGAACGAAATAGGGATCCTTTGACGACCAATCTTGTGGTTGCGGATAAAAGCAGAACAGAAAAAACGATCTGTCTTGCGGTATCTCCAGCTTTAAAGTGTTATGGGATACCAGGAAGGGCTCGTTTATTTGAGGTTGTTCAAAAAGTAAAAGAAGCCAACAGCACCCGCAGGTGGAAAGCGCCGAACAGAACTTTTATCGGAACCTCTGATGACAGCACAGAATTAGATACCGATCCTGCACTGGAGATCGATTATATTGTTGCTCCACCCCGGATGGCTCTCTATCTGGAATACAGCACCAGAATTTACAGCATTTATCTGAAATATATTGCGCCGGAAGATATTTTCCCTTATTCGATCGACGAAGTATTTATGGATGTAACGGATTATCTGCATATTTATAATATGACAGCAAGAGAACTTGCAATGACCATGATACAGGATGTACTGAAAACAACAGGCATAACGGCAACTGCAGGAATCGGAACAAATATGTATTTGTGCAAGATTGCGATGGATATCGTGGCGAAGCATATTAAAGCAGATAAAGATGGTGTACGAATTGCAGAACTGGATGAAATGTCATACCGAAGGAAACTCTGGAGTCACAGACCACTTACTGATTTCTGGAGAGTCGGAAAGGGATATGCAAAGAAGCTGGAAGAATACGGACTTTATACAATGGGCGATATTGCCAGATGTTCCATCGGAAAAGAGAATGAATTATATAACGAAGATCTGCTATATAAATTGTTTGGCGTTACTGCGGAGCTGCTGATCGATCATGCCTGGGGGTATGAGCCCTGTACCATGGAAATGGTCAAGGCTTATAAGCCGGAAACGAACAGTGTTTGTTCCGGGCAGGTACTTCATTGCCCTTATGATTTTGAAAAAGCAAAATTAGTCGTCAAAGAGATGACGGACCAGATGGTTTTGGATTTGGTGGATAAGAAGCTTGTCACAGACCAGATCGTGTTGACAGTTGGTTATGATATTGAGAATCTGAACAATGCCGACAGGAAAAAGCAGTATCATGGAGAGGTTACGATCGACCGTTATGGAAGAAGAATCCCGAAACACGCACATGGAACGACCAATCTGAAACGGCAGACGTCCTCAACAAAACTGATAACGGATGCAGTAACAGAGCTGTATGACAGAATCGTTGACAGAAACCTGCTTATCAGAAGAATCAATATCACAGCGAACAGGCTTGTGAATGAAAGCTCTGTCAAGAAAGAAGAAGTGTATGAGCAGCTGGATCTTTTTACGGATTATGAGGCGCAAAGGAAAAAAAAGGAAGAGGAAGAAGCCGCGCTGGATCGCGAAAAACGTATACAGGAAGCAATGCTCAGTATCAAAAAGAAATTCGGAAAAAACGCTGTACTGAAGGGAATGAATCTTCAGGAAGGTGCAACCGCCAGGGACAGAAATGAACAAATCGGTGGACATAAGGCGTAAAGGAGTTGGAAGAGGATGAAAAATAATTCTTATGACGATATCATTAATTTGCCACATTCGGTCTCTAAAAATCATTCGCAAATGCCGCTCCAGGACAGAGCAGCGCAATTTGCTCCTTTTGCAGCCCTGACAGGACATGATGCAGCAATAAAAGAAACTGCCAGATTAACCGATGAAAGATTGGAACTGAGCGAGGAAGCGATTGCGCAGCTGAACGAAAAAATCAACATAATCAGAAATAATATCGGTATAGAACAGAAGGTATCGATAACTTATTTTATTCCCGATGCAAAAAAAGCAGGCGGCTCCTATGTTACGTGTTCTGGTGTTGTAAAAAAGGTAGACGAATACGAGCATGCTATAATCATGACGGATCAAACGGTCATTCCAGTCGAACAGATAAGTGATATTAAATGTGAAGAGTGGTAAATGTAAAAACAGACACAAAGAATATAGGTAACCACGATGGCTTCTTTTGATCAGAAGCTTCGTACGTTATATTCCTCACTTTTCTTCATTTCGCATTTCCTCCTTCAGTCTGAAAAACAGATGTGGTGTCTGACACCATTAAGCCGACATTAAAATATGAAATCGAAACATTTATATGTTTAAATTAAATTCTGTATGTCTAAAAACTTGAAAAGGTTTTTGAACAGTGATATATTATTAATATGGTGTGTCCAAAAACTGATATTTGTTTTTAAACATGAGGTGATTTTGATGAAGAGCAATAACATTGACAATGCGCAGATGTCATTATTTGAGATTATTCCAGGTATGAAAGAAGAAAAAGTTTCCGATGACATTATTTCTGTTACAAAAGTAAAATTTATATCTCAGGAAAACACAACTTATGAAGATTTGTTCATAGGGTATAACGAACTGCGAGTCATTACCTTTTCCTATGCACTTTCCTTTATTGAAAAAATCATGCATTTTTTTGACAGAGGTGAAGTGATTCTGGGATTTGAGCAATTGGTAAACAAGAATGTTGCAGCGTTGATAGCTAATCAGCAGTTTTCTATCAACGAAATATGCAAAAACTCATATCTTCAAAAACGTATAATTGATAATGATTTTAAGTTTTATGTTCTTAACGATCTTGTCTCTCATCAGAAAGTTTATTTATTGAAAGCGGATGATGGACGTGTACGTACTATTACGGGTTCTGCGAACTTTTCGCAAAGAGCCTGGACTGGCGATCAGATTGAGACAGTCACCGTATGCGATGATTATGAGTGTTACAAAGTCTATCAAAAACAGTATGAAACTTTACAGCAGTTCTCAACGGATGAAATTGCGAAAAATGCTGTTCCTATATCTGAAGATGGTGATAATGCGGAAGAACTGCCTTTTTTTAAACGCATCGAAAAGGAAAATGCTGTGCTGATTCACGATATAAATTCTTGTGAAGAAAAGGAATATGCTTTTCATGCAGAGAAATTGAATAAAGACTGGGAGGAACGTTTAAAGGCCGTTAAGCTAAAGTCTGCCAAAGAGGGGAAAATTCTTCTGGAGGTCAAACACATTCGGAATATGCTTACGGGAATAAAAAAAGATATTCAGATAAAACGCAAAAGAGAAAGAATCAATCCTCAGTTTGTTTTGGATTATGTTAACCATAGTGCGGTTTACAATCAAAAAGAGTTTTTTTTGACACCAGACCCTGACGATGTAAAAAGTGATCTTCTTAACATATACGAATATATGTCTGGATTTGATTTGTTTACAAAGGATACTGTCAGATTAAAGACGCTCTATTGGAAAGTTCTCAACTATATGTTTTTGTCACCTTTTATCGCTAAGTTACGTTATGAAGGAAACCTCTTTGATTATGAAGATCGTTTCTTTCCGATGTATATGCTTATTTATGGGGACTCAGATGCAGGAAAAACTGGATTCATCAATCTGACACGTCAGCTCATGTTTGGTGAGAAAATGAATCCTTTAACTCAGGATTATTTTTCGAGTAAACCGATGACTTCATTGAAGACTGATGTAAAGGGGTGCCCGATTCTTATCGATGAGCTTACCCCTACTTATTGGAAATATGCCAAAGACATTGTAAAAATGGATAGTATGCTCATAAAGGAAAAGATTACAAATCATCCTACATTTGTACTTCTTTCCAACGATATTAATAATGTCGCACCGGAACTCAGTAAGCGTATTATTGTAATTAATCTCGATAATCGTCTGGATAGAACTACAGCTGCCTATAATGGAAAGAAAATAAACAGTATTATTAAAAATATAGGCAATTCTCTTTATTGTGAATATTTGAGACGTATGTTTGAAGGAGTTGACAATTTGATAGAAGAACTTCAGGAACACGATAACAAAGATAAGGAAGATTGGATTCCGGATATCTTTACACTTTCATCTGGCATCCTTCAGGATATCATGATAGAGTCTGGTACAGAAGTTCCGGCAGAATTCAGGGTATTTACCTGGTTTGATTATATGGGGGATGCAGTAATTAGTGAGAAAGCAGATGGAATCATACGAGACGAATTTACGCATAACTCTAAGATTTTTACTGAAAATGAATCAAGAAATGAACTAGAAATTGATTTTTCATGCTATGATACTAATGAGTCCAAGAAAAAACTTCGTATTTTGCATGATGAACTTCCGGCAGATGTAGAATGTAAAATTATAGGGACAAAAGCTGTTCTAAAACTAAACGTTATTAGGGAGCATACAGGGCTCACTTTTAAAACTAAGAAAGGTTTTTTATGGTTTAAACGATGAAATCCAAAATTTATGTGTATATCAAAAAGGGCGAGGATATAAAAGAAATAGAGGTTTTGTTGCAAAAGGCTTCTCAAGGTCGAGAACTGTATTATGACTTGTATACTGATTTCAACCGTGATTATATTGCTTTTAATCAATTGAAAAGAGATATCGAAAAAAAAGCAGGGATATTGATCATTAGTTCTATCAATAATATCGGATCAAATAAACAGGATGTTTATGAGCAGCTATTATGGCTCAAAGCAAATAAAATTGAAACTGTATTTGCAGATTATCCAGCTACGCATATATTTGATAATCCCATAGCGAATGAGCTTGCCCTTAGTGTGATTATAGATGTGTACGCTTCACTTCTGGGAAATAAAACTTTTGATATACGGTCAGCCATGTCTGCTGCAACTGGACGAAAAAAAATAAGTTATCCTGAAAACTGGGAAAACTTATATATGCAATGGGACAATGGTGAAATTACAGCTAAGGAATTTATGGATAAAACTGGTCTCAAAAAAGGAACTTTTTATAATCTTGTAAATGAATATAAAGAAACACTTGAGATTAATAAGCACACTATGGGCATAGGGTAGGAGCGGTGCACTAAGTAACTAAAGCAAAATTTTTATTCTTTATGGAGAATGTAAAATTTACAAACTCTATTTTTATGGCCTATATCAGTAAATAAGAAGGAAGAAATTCCTCCTCTTTGCAAGGAATACAAAGTATTCCATCACCAGAATCACTATAAAATATCTGAAAATAAAAAACAACGATGTAAACCTAAACAACAAAGGATAAATTTTTTTAGTAGTGTTAATAATTACATCTACCTATTCGGAGGTGCATTAGCGTCATAATTCCGATTGTGGAAGAGACTGGAAAATGTTATTCTTATCATAGGCAGTGGAGCTTAACAATAATGGATTATGGAAAGTAATTCCACTGCTATTTTAATAAAAATAAAACTGCGCCACAGCCTTGGCAGGCCATTGCGCAGCGATTTTGTTCAATTGGAAGTTGTGAAGGCAAATGAATCGGATACTACGATACAAGTACCATGGAGGAATATGAGAATGTCGAAAGATGAGTATTTGATAACCGATGCGCCCCTCAAAGCGTTGACGGTTTTTGCAATGCCGATGATTCTTGGAAGTTTTTTTCAGCAAATATACAATATGGCCGACTCCATTATTGTCGGCCAGTTTGTTGGTTCTTCTGCACTTGCAGCTGTCGGTGCCTGTGCAGCATTGACCAATGTATTTATTTGTGTGGCACTGGGAGCCGGCGTAGGTGCCGGTGTGCTGGTGAGCCGCTATTTCGGTGCCAAAGAATATGGCAAAATGAAAACCATTGTGTCAACGTCCTTGCTCAGCTTTTTGATTCTGAGCATTGTCCTTGGCGTTTTTGGCTTATGCTTTTCCTGCCCGATGATGCGGGGCTTGCAAACCCCTCCCGACATTCTGGATGAGGCAGTGCTGTATCTGCGGGTCTATTTTGCGGGCTTTCCGTTCTTGTTTATGTATAACATTCTCTCCACCATGTTCACCTCCATCGGTGAATCAAGAATTCCCTTGGCACTCCTGATTTTTTCTTCTGTCCTGAATATTTTTATGGACCTTTGGCTGGTTGCCGGGCTTGGTCTGGGCGTGTTCGGTGCCGCTCTTGCAACCTTGATTGCCCAAGGCATTTCCGCCGTATTTTCCCTTCTGATTTTTCTTCATCGGATGCGGCGATACGAGAGCCCATTTCAACGATTTGACTGGCGGGGGCTGCAATCCATGCTGCAAATTGCCGTGCCGTCGATTCTTCAGCAGTCTACGGTATCCATCGGTATGCTGATTGTGCAGGCAGTTGTAAATCCATTCGGCACACAGGCGCTGGCAGGCTATTCGGCGACAATGCGAGTAGAGAATGTATTCTCTTTGATTTTTGTCTCCATCGGCAATGCGGTTTCGCCGTTTGTTTCCCAAAACCTTGGCGCAGGCAAGCCCCAACGCATCAAAAAAGGCTACCACGCTGCACTGGTGCTGGATCTGTGCTTTGCAGCCATTGCGTTTGTGGCCATTGAAGCGCTGCACACGCAGATCTCCTCGCTGTTCTTGGGAAAAGATGGAACGGCGTTGGCCTATCAGGTGTCTGGTGATTATATGAGGTGGATTGGTTACTTTTTCATCTTCATGGGTATCAAGATGGCAACCGATGGAGTCCTTCGCGGTCTCGGAATTATGCGTCCGTTCCTCGTTGCAAACATGGTGAACCTTGCGATTCGTCTGTCCGTTGCCCTGATTTGTGCACCGCGTTTCGGCATTGCCTTTGTCTGGCTTGCTGTACCAGCTGGTTGGCTTGCGAACTTCCTAATCTCCTATGGGGCTCTCAGGAGATCATGGCCGACTGATAAAATGGCATCAACCAGATAACTTCAAGTTTGTCAACTTGCCCTTTGAGGGAGGAAAAATCCTTTTCTCAAAGGGCTTTTAGGACAATAAGCGGGAATCCTTGGCAATTCAATTACCGGAGATGAAAGCGCAGCATTGTGCGTATCCGCAAAAAAAATATGACAACAAAAATTGATTCCTTATATCTCCTGATCATTGTATTTGTTTTCAGAAGTAAGCAGGTCAGGTCTGCGTTGAAAAGCAAGAGCATTTTGTGCTATGATATAAACATAGTAGAAATTATGAATCAGAAGGAGAATGGAGATGCTGCTGTCACATAAAACGTCTATAAGGATCAGTCAGGAATATTCCAATATCATAGGTCATATGTGTTATGCAGCTTCCAAACTCTGGAATGTCTGCAACTATGAACGCCATTATTATAAAGAGCTGGGACTGGAAAAGTATCCTGACTGGTATTATCAGAAAAAAGCACATAAAGGAGATCTGTGGTACAGACAGCTTCCGTCACAGACAGCGCAGGAGACCTGCAAGCAGCTGGACAAAGCAAGGAAATATCTTTCATTGGAAAGATATTTTCATAAAGAGATCGCCAGGGTTCAGTCTGTATGGTATGCCCAGCAGTCAGAGAAAGGTATAAAATATCCAAGATCATCGAAACATATCCGGAGACTTTACAGGAAAAAGCAGAATGCAGTGAAGGATTACCTTCACAAAGTGACCAGATGGATTGCAGAATACTGCAGAAAAGAAGATATCTGCTGTGTGGTTGTGGGAGACATTCGAAATATCCGTAAAGAGAAAGATATGGGGCATAAGACCAACCAGAAGTTTCACGGACTGCCATATAACAGGCTGTATATCATGCTGGAATATAAGCTGAAACTGTATGGAATACAATTAATAAAGCAGGAAGAAAGTTATACCAGCCAGTGCAGCCCGTTATCACCAGAAGTATCAAAAAGATATGCAGAAGCATCAAATCGAAAAGAACGGGGTATATATATAACTGATGGAGTAAGATTTAACGCCGATGCAGTCGGCGCGTTTAATATCCTGCGGAAATATCTTTCCGTATCCGGAAAGCAAAAAGAACTGTCCGTAACCGGACTGAAAAATCCAGAAATAATAAAAGTAGCTGCATAGCCGAAAGGCAAGCAGTATTGGTGTCATGGACGCACCCTGAAAAAAGGCGGTATCCCGCCAGATTTCAGATGCTCTGGTAACTTGTTGCCGAGTAGTTCACAATTTGCTGATTTATTACTTAAATCGTTGTTTCTTAATGTTTGACAAGTTCTAAGTTTAAATATCTCATCGTGTATGCCTGAACAAATTTTGAACTTGGAAATTTAATATCATAATATGAAAGTGTGGAAAAAATGGCAGGGATTAAAGATGTTGCAAAAATGGCAGGAGTAGGTGTGGGAACAGTTTCAAGAATGCTTAATGACAGTGGATATGTTTCTCTGGATACGAGGGCCAAAATAGAAGCTGCTATGAAAGAATTGAATTATACACCGAATGAACTTGCTAGAAATCTGTATCATAAAAAAAGTGGTATAATTGCTGTACTTGTACCGAATGTATCCAATCCTTTTTTTGCTGAGTTTGTTGATTGTGTAGAAGGGGAACTGCGCAAAGCCGGCTTCAAAATTATGCTATGTAATACATTGAAAGATGTAAAGACTGAAGCTGAATATCTGGATTTGCTGAACAGACATATTGTAGATGGGATAATTGCGGGAATGTCTTCTTTGGATGAAAGTGAGTATTCTAAAATTCATAAGCCGATTGTTGCACTTGACAGATATCTGGGAGAAGAAATTCCGGTAGTAACTGTGGACCATAAAATGGGTGGACGTCTGGCAGCAGAAGTGTTGCTGCGTAATGGCTGCAAAAGAATACTTCATTTCAGAAGTACTGCAGAAAAAGAGTCTTTATATCATGATCGTCATGCAGAATTTCAAAAAATTATGGATGAGCAGGGAATAGAAACCTATTGTTATGATCTGGACTGGCGGCGTTTGGATATTCAGTATTATCATCAGGTTGCAGAAGAAGTTATTGAAAAAAATCTGAAATTTGATGGTGTGTTTGGTGTAGACCGACTGGCTATTGAATGCATGAATGGATTGATCAGGCAACACAAAAAAATCCCGAAAGAGGTAAAAATAGTTTCTTATGATGGAACGTATATTACAGAATTGGTAGAACCGCAAATAAGTACAATTGTTCAGCCCATTGACAGAATGGCAGAGGAATCAGTAAAAAGACTTTGTGAGCTAATTAATGGAAAAAAGGTGAAAAATAAAAAAAGTATTTTAATACCTGAATTCCGTAAAGGCGGAACAACAGTATGAACAGATGTCATACATATGTTGTGCATTTGTTACAAAATAAAGGATGAGAAACAAAGATAAGTACAAAATATTTGTATATAATTTATGAAAAAAATAAAAAGCCAATAATTGGATTGACAAAAACAGCAAAAAGTTTATAATAAAATTAGCAAGACGAAGAAAACAAAAGTTTTTTTAAACAATGTGGAACGCGTTCCACATTGTAAAACAAAATTTGTTTTCACAATGTTAACCCGTAGAATTAGATTACTCCGGAGAATATCTAAAGCGGTTGAAGCAGTATGTAAATGGAACGGCATGATGTTTAATATCATGGAATTTAGGATCTTTAAGAATAGGAGATTAAAAATGAGAAAAAAGATTGTTAATTCATTAATTACAGCAACTGTGATTGGAAGTATGCTTACAGGAATGGCAGTTCCCTGTTTTGCCGGTGGGAAA
The DNA here is from genome assembly GCF_052065235.1 of Blautia sp. HCP28S3_G10. Classification (NCBI taxonomy): domain Bacteria; kingdom Bacillati; phylum Bacillota; class Clostridia; order Lachnospirales; family Lachnospiraceae; genus Blautia; species Blautia sp. HCP28S3_G10. The sequence goes on from NZ_JBQHUL010000003.1 coordinate 77,040, forward strand.
AAGGACGGTGAAAGTAGTATTACAGTTCTTGTAGAAAGTGGTTCACCTGCAGAAGCACTTGCCAATAATACAGCAGCTGATTTCGAGAAAGAAACAGGCTGTAAGGTTGTTGTTGATGCTGTTGCCTATACTGGCATGTATGATAAGCTTTCTACCGAAATTAAATCAGGACAGACTGCTCATGATGTTTCATGCATGGATTTTGTATGGCTGGCAGCTTTTGCTGATGCAATCGAACCAATTACAGATGCAGATACCAGTGATTTCCTTCCAACGCTGGAAGAAAGTGGAACAATAGATGGTAATCTCCTGGGATATCCGATGTGGGTAAACTCTAAGATTCTTATTTACAGAAAAGATCTGATTCCGGAAGATAAAGTGCCAAAGACCTGGGATGAATATAAAGCACTGGCAAAAGAAATGAAAACTGATGATATGTACGGAACAACAGTTTTTGGAAGTGGTTCTGACGCAGTTTGTTCCTTCCTTGATTTTGCCTGCCAGGCCGGTGCAGATGGATTAGTATATGACAAGGATGGAAATGTAAATATTACAGATCAGCCATATGTGGATGCGCTTGATTTTATGGTTGAAATGGCAAATGAAGATTGTACGCCATCCGATTCGCTGGCTACGGCTTCTACAGAGTCTCAGGAACTTTTCAATAATGGTAAAGTTGCAATGCAGTTGAACTGGAGCCATCAGTATCCTGCAGCTGTTGAGGCACTTGGAGCAGATAAGGTTGGATGTGCACCAATGATTGCCGGCAGTGCAGGAGTAGGAGCAACCACAGGTCCATGGTATGAATGTGTAATGAAAAATTCTGAGAATAAAGACATGGCACTGAAATATGTAGAATATATGTATGATCATAATGCAGATTATATGAACGGAACCCTTAAAATTGCCGGCAGAACTTCTGTTTATGAGGAAGCTGGAAAACAGGCTGGTAATGAGCATACAACAGCAGTTCTTGACACATTGAATGAAAAACAGTCTCAGCCAAGACCTATGATTTCAACCTGGTCACAGGTAGAGGAGGTTCTTACAGGTGTTGTAGAATCCTGTCTGGGTGGAGCTGATGTGAAAGAAACCCTTGAATCTGCAAAAGAAGAGATTGAGGCAATTGGAAAGTAAAGTGACAAAGTAATAAAGAAAAAGCAGATTGCAGACATCTACCAAATAATAAAAAAAATGTAATTAAATCAAGGGTGATTTCACCTGTACATCGAACACACTAAGCTATGATGTATGATGCAGGGAGTAAATCGCCCTTGATTTTATAAGAAAGCGGGAAATATTATGAAATTGATATCAAAAAAAACACTATTGCTGTTTTTTCTTCCTGGCGCGATTTTCATGGGTGCCTTTTTGATTTATCCTATTTTTAAAATGGTATTTGACAGTTTCTTTAAGGTTGGAATTACAGGAACCAGAACTTTTATTGGATTTGATAATTATATTAAAGCATTTACAGCTGGCGGTTTTTTGAAGCAGCTGAAAAATACATTGATTTATATTTTGATTGCGGTATCTGTGGAAACAGTTCTGGGATTTATTTTTGCATTATTATTTGAACTTAATTATAAGGGCAGTAAAATAGTACGTTCATTAATGATGACACCACTTATGATCGCACCGTTGGTTGCAGGTCTTATCTGGAAATTGATGATGAGTTCAAATTTTGGTATTGTCAATGAGTTTTTGAGCAGAATAGGGATCTTATCCAGTCCAAGTGAAATTTTGTGGCTTGCAGATTCCAGATGGTCATTGATCGCCTGTTGTATTGCAGATATATGGCTGACTACACCGTTTATGATGCTGATGATTCTGGCTGGCCTTCAGGGATTGGATACCAGCGTGTCAGAAGCTGCAAGAATGGATGGAGCAAGTAAGCTACAGGAAATTTTTTACATAAAAATACCGGGAATTAAACCGGTTCTGTTGACGGCATTGTCAGTGAGAATTATAGATGCGGCAAAGACTTTTGATATTATCTGGGCAATGACAGAAGGTGGACCTAATAGTTCATCGGAGACAATCAGTATTATTATTTATAAGACACTTGTAAAGTATAATAATACAGGATATGCCAGTGCAATGGCTGTTATCTTTATCATAGTTCTTGTAGTGTTTACATTAGTATTTATGCAGAGTTTATGGAATCCAAAGAAAAAGTAAAAGCTGTCAAAGAAAAACAGTAGTAAAAAGGATTCAATAAGGAGACCAAAATGAAGAAAGGTAATAGTATCAAACTAAAAATAGCAGTTATTATTTCTATAATTATTACAATATTCTGGCTGCTTCCATATATTTATGTAATTTGTTGTTCGTTTAAACCCGGATCAGAGGTAATTGCTGTTCCACCATCTTTTCTTCCAAAAAGCTTTTCAGTTGAAAATTTCACTCAATTATTTGTAAGAATGAACGCAGGTGGGTATCTGCTGAACAGTTTGATTACAGCAGTTTGCAGTACAATTATTGCAGTTATCCTGGGTTCACTGGCTGCATATGCTATTCAGAGATCTGGAGCGAAGCTGTCAGTAGGATTGGTGGTATTGATTTTATGCCTGAAAATGATTCCTACGTCCAGTATTGCAGTACCTATTTATGAGATTATTTGTAATATGGGATTGTATGATACCAAAATTGCATTGATTATTGTTTATGCGGCAGTAAACATGCCTTTTGTAATGTGGACAATGCTTAGCTTTTATGAGGGAATACCGTCTACTTTGGATGAGGCTGCATATGTAGATGGCGCTTCCAGCCTTCAGACATTCAGAAAGGTTATTTTTCCGATTTGTAAGCCGGGACTTGCAACTGCCTTTATATTTACATTGTTCCTGGCATGGAATGATTTCCTTATTTCTCTGTTGCTGACCAGTATGAATGCTAAAACATTTACAGTAGGTCTTGCCGGTTTCCTGTCAGCGTATAATCTTGACCTTGGACCGATGTGTGCAGGAGCATTTTTATTTAGCTTCCCGGTAATGATTTTATCAATGTTTGCACAGAGATACATTGTTCAGGGAATGACAGCAGGAGCTGTAAAGGGATGATAAGAATGGAGAAAGCCAGTGAATAAAATATTAATGAAACAAAGAATAGAAAACGCGCAAAAAGAAATTGACAGTAAAAAGATGACTGTTCAAAATGGAAAAATGCGTCAGCATTATCATTTTATGCCCCAGAGTGGGTGGATGAATGATCCTAACGGACTGATATTTTTTAATGGACAGTATCATGTGTTTTATCAGACGAATCCATATAATGGATTTTGGGATTGTATGCATTGGGGACATGCAGTCAGCAAAGATTTAGTTCATTGGGAATATTTGCCTTTGGCATTGGCACCCAGTGAAGAGTATGATGATTATCAAAAAGGTGGATGTTTTTCCGGTAGTGCAATCGAACACGAAGGTAAGCTATATGTATTTTATACGGCAACTGCAAATCACGGAAACGGAAGTGAGCAAAGCCAGTGTCTTGCTATAAGTGAAGATGGAATAAATTTTGAAAAGTATGACGGAAATCCTCTCTTTGATGCACCGGAAGGTATTCAGCCGGATTCATTCCGCGATCCAAAGGTATGGAAGCATGAAAATAAATATTATATGGTTGTAGGGGCCAGTCGTAATAACAGAGGATTAGCATTGATATATGAATCTGAAGATCTTTATCATTGGAATTTCTTAAACGTGCTGGCAGAAAGCCGAGGAGAATGGGGTTTCATGTGGGAATGTCCGGATTTTTATCAGCTGGGCGATAAATATGTTCTCACTTTTTCTCCAATGGGGTCAGGAGATCATACATCAGTATACCTGACAGGAGATTTTGATTACAAAACAGGAAAATTTGACTGGCATATCAGTGGTGAAATGGATTGGGGATTTGATTTTTATGCGCCACAGTCCATGGTTGCTCCTGATGGAAGACGGATGATTGTTGCCTGGGCGAATGAATGGGAATGGATGCCTCTATTTAAGGACTGGGGACCTACTTATCAGGAGGGATGGTGCGGATTTTTTAATGTGATTCGTGAAGTTCGGATGTGCAATGATGGAACGCTGGCGTTTGTTCCTGTAGAGGAAATGGAAAAAATCCGTGAAAACAAATTTATGCAACGGGAAATACAGGTTACAGAAACACCTCAGCAGTTAAAAGCAGGAGATGGAATCAGCTTTGAGATGAAATTTACATTGGATCTTGAAGAAACTGATGCAGATAGGGTAGAATTGAAGCTCAGATGCGGAAAAGAAAAAGAAACTCGTTGTATTTTTGATCTGAAAAATGGTGAATTGCTGGTAGACAGAAGCTGTGCAGATGGATGGAGTGTAGGAACATCCAGAAGTGTACTTAAGGTCAGTGAAAAAAGTCTGGATGTACATATCTTTTCAGATCAGAGTTCTCTGGAGATATTTACAGATCAATACAGAAATAATCATTCCAATAATATTTTTGCAGGAAATGATCAGGATGCAATAAGTATATCTGCGTTTGGTGGAAGAGCGGTAATCAGAGACTATGAAGCATATGGATTGCAGGAGTGTTTTAACTGAATCAAGTAGCGAAGCGGATTGCGAATATTCGCTTGACATGAACTGAAAGCAGGAGGAGTGTTGACATGAAATGTAATAATTATTATGATGTTACTGACTGGCAGATAGGTAACCCATATACGGATATCGGTGAAGTAATCAACAGCATCATTGCAGACATCAAGAGCAGACAGAAGGATACAAATGTAAATGATGAAGGAAAACCGGGAGCAGTAATTTATATTCCGTCTGGAGATTATCATTTAAAAACACAGGTAAAAATTGATATCAGTTACTTGAAAATTCAAGGATCAGGACATGGATTTGTGTCTTCAAGCATCCGATATAATGTGCCAAAAGAACAGTGGAAGGATCTTCATGACATCTGGCCGGGAGGCAGCAGGATTCTGGTAGATTTGGAACCATTAAAGGGAGATGAAAGATCTGGTGCTGCTTTTCTGGTGGAACGAGAGGGAGATCCGAGAATTAGTTCCGTGGAGTTTGAAAATTTCTGTATTGATGGACTCCATTTTGTAGATGATGGAAATGGAGATCCAGAGAATACATATTTAAATGGAAAAACAGGAATTTATGTAGCCAGCGCACAGGATTCTTTCAGAATTACAGGAATGGGTATTATTTATCTGGAGCATGGAGTGACTCTTTACAATTCTGATGCATTATCTGTCCATGATAATTTTATAGCGGAATGTGGAAATTGTGTAGAACTTCGTGGAGCCGGACAGGCATCTAAAATAACAGATAACCTTATGGGTGCCGGTTATAGAGGTTATACTATTTTTGCTGAAAATTTTGGAGGACTTCTGATTACTTCCAATAACATTTTTCCAAGAGGAAAGAGTATAGTACATCTTAGGGGTGTTCTTAGATCATCAGTAACAGCAAACAGATTTCATTCTTTTTATCCGGGAATGCTGATAATGGAAAGCTGCAGAGAGAATCTCATATCTTCCAATCATTTTCTCAGAGATCATGAACCATGGCCGCCTATGCTGGCATATGATAATGGATTAGAGGATGATTTTGGGTTGATTCATATTCAGGGAAGCAGCAATTCCCTGATTGCCAATCACATTTCAGAGACAATTGAACAGCAATATCTGAAACCGGCAGGCGTAAAACCGATAATCATTCGTTTGGTGTCCGGAAGAGAAAATTACATTGCAAACAATCATATTGTGGCAACAACAAAGGCAGATAAAAAGGAAAACGAGGAAAATAAATCCTGCTTTGATGCGCAGGTAGATGCTCTGTTAAGTATGGATGAATTAGTGAAACTTTCAAGTGAAGTTGTACATATCGATGAAGAATCTATAGATAACATAATATTGGATACATGCAGGGAAAATGAAGCGGCTATGGATTTCTCCAGAAATATATTCAGAGGGATTCCGGTTAAATAAATGTATACACTTACTTCATTGTTTTATTCTGAGACGGTGTGAATTTTTTTCTGTAAATTCAGATTTTCTATGATAATTGATGCGGCTTAACAGCAGATTTCTGGGTTAAGCCGTTGTTTATTTAATAGCAAAAATAAGCTGGTATGTCAAGAGCACCCAGAGAACGCTGGGTACGTAATGTGGTTATACGCGGAGAAATCGAAGCTTCTGAATATGCCATGATCTTTTTAAGAGACATTACAAAAGAGGAAAATATAAAGCAACGTAAAATGATTTCTGAAAATGCCCACATGGAACAGTTTCTTGTGAATTATAAAACTATGGAACCACTGGAAACATTGGATGTGCTGCTTTCCCCGGAAAATATTTGTGAATCTGTTGAGTAATGCCATCAAATATACTCCGGATGGAGGAAATATTACTCTTTTTATTGAGGAAAAACCAAATGGATTCTCAGAACCTGGCTGTTATGAATTCATCATTGAGGATAGCGGAATCGGTATGTTACCTGAATTTCAGAAGATTATGTTTGAACCTTTCAGCTGTGCAGATGATAAAAGAACTACTAAAATTCAGGGGACAGGTTTTGGCATGGCGATCACCAGAAAAATTGTGAAGATGATGAATGGACATATTGCGAAACCGCTGGATATAAATAAGCTGAGTGAGATTTTGATGAAGATTTTTGTAACTGTTCACAGGTAATATCCCGCGAGGTGTTTTGCCATGAATATGGCAAAATCCCGAGACATACGGGGCAAAATCCCATCACCGAAGGTGATTTGGAATGGATTTTGACCAAGTTGCTGTGAACGGAGTGAACAGTAACAGATTTTTATATGATTCACATATGGGACAGTAAATAACACTTGCTATTTATTGTCTCTTTTATTATAATTTAATATGTATGATAAGGCATTTATATGTTATTATGTACAAAAATGGGAGAGAAAATATGTGGCAGCTCATTTTAGGAAGTACAGGATTTCTCCTGTATTTTATTTATGACATAAACAGCATTAAAAAGAAGAATGCATTTCTACAAAAATTTTTCGCATTGGGGACGGTTCTGGTGGCTTTATCACTCGTCATGGAACTCTGGCTTTTGTGGGGACAGTGCCAGCACAGAATCGGAAGTATAATCGGATTTGGAATCGGAGCCCTGAGCTTCTTTGTACTTCTTATATATACCCTGTTTTTTGCTCTTCCCTTTGAAGAGACTTACTGTGAAGAAAACAAATTACGTGCGGCATACACTGAGGGAGTGTACGGCTTGTGCCGACATCCTGGAGTTTTGTGGTTCGCAGGGGCATATCTTTGTATGTGGGGAATGTTTGGCGGATGGAGACAGGGAATCTATTTTCTACTTATGATTTTTTGGAACTATCTGTATATCATTTTTCAGGATCTGTGGACTTTTCCACAGACATTTTTTAATTATAGGGAATATCAGAAAACAACCCCGTTTTTAATACCAAATAAAGAAAGCATACAGGCTTGCCTGCATAGTATCAGAAAACAATGATCGATCTGGAGCGGACAGACTATGAATTTAGAAGAAAAATTAAAAAAACAACAGTATAAAGAAATCTGGCAGCAGTACTGTGGTTTCCTGGATCTGTCGATGGATGGATATATGAAGATTCAGCGGCGGTTGATGGAGGAGCAGGTCAAGTTGTGGAGCAACTGTGGTCTGGGACAGTCTATTTTAAAAGGAAAGCATCCAAGAAATCTGGATGAATTCAGACAAATGGTGCCGTTGACAACCTATGATGATTATGCGGATATTCTGCTTGCCAAGCAGCCGGATATGCTTCCGGGAAATCCGGTCATCTGGATCCAGACAACCTGGGAGGGTGGAAAGCACCCGATCAAGGTCGCTCCGTATACCCGAAGCATGCTGGACACCTATCGAAATAATGTCACAGCATGTCTGATCTTATCAACCAGTAAAGAAAAAGGAATTTTTGATGTGGCTGCTACAGACAAATTCCTGTATGCGCTGGCACCACTGCCTTATGCTACCGGACTTTTTCCGTTGGCCCTGGGCGAGGAGATTGGAATCGAATTCCTGCCTGCAGTAAAAGAAGCTGTAAACATGAGCTTCAGCGAAAGAAATAAATTAGGATTTAAGATGGCAATGAAGAAAGATCTTGGATTTTTCTTTGGGCTTGGAAGCGTAGCCTATGCAGTAAGCCTGAGTCTTTCTTCACTGACAAGCGGCGGTGGAGGCGGCGGAGTCAAACTGTCAAGCCTCATGAAATGTAAGCCGCATATGATATTACGTCTGCTGCAGGCGAAGCGTCGCTGCAAAAAAGAAAACCGGGTAATGCTTCCAAAAGATCTTTTCCATCTGAAAGGATTTATGGTAGCTGGTACAGATAATCTCTGTTATAAAGACGATCTCGAAGAACTCTGGGGAATCCGTCCGATGGAATTATTTGCCGGCACGGAACCGTCCATTATGGGAACAGAGACCTGGACAAGAAAAGGAATGTATTTCTTCCCGGATACAGCGTTTTATGAATTTATCACCGAGAAAGATATGATGCGAAATTATGAAGATCCTTCTTACATCCCGCCGACTTATCTGATGGATGAAGTCCGGCCTGGAGAAAAATACGAACTCGTATTTACTATTCTCAAAGGCGGTGCATTTGCCCGCTACCGCTGTGGTGATATGTATCGCTGTGTTGGCCTGGAGAACCGCGAAGATGAGACAAAGATCCCGCGCTTTGAATATGTGGACCGAGTGCCGTGGATCATCGATATTGCTGGATTTACAAGAATTTCGGAAAACGGAATCCGAAGCGTGATCGCTCTTTCAAAGCTGCCGATCATAAACTGGGTCGCAACAAAAGAATATAATGAACAGAATCGTCCTTATCTGCATATGTATGTGGAACTGGAACGTGACGCACTGCTCAACACTGCGATGAGCACAAATATTTTGAAAGATCTTTTGAGTACATATTTCAAATATATTGATCAGGATTATAGGGATCTGAAAAAGATCCTCGGAATGGATCCTCTGCAGGTGACGATCTTTACTTGTGGGACATTTGAAGCCTATGAGAAAAAGACCGGCAAGAAGATACATCAGATGAGTCCTTCTCATTATGAACTGAAGGAGCTGCTGGATATGCAGGAAAGCCTGAACAGAGTGAGATAAGATTTAAAATAAGAATGAAAATAAGAATGAAAACAAGAATGAAAACAAGAGTGGAGTAAGGGGAGTTTATGGGAACCTATGGATATATATCGATCATAGCCATGTTGTGCTATGGATTTTTGCTGTTGATGTTTTTAACGGCAAAGAGAAATAAAATAATAAACAGTTTTTTGGTGGTGCTGACGGGCCTGCTATTCTGGGCCGGAGGTTCCGCCTTTATGCGAGCACAGCTTTGGCCTGGATGTGAATTCTGGTACCAGGTTTCCCTGTTGGGAATTTTATTGCTGCCATATGCGTATTACCGTTTTATTCTTGCCTTTGGCGGCGAAAAGAACGGCATTTCAGGAAGAATATACCTTGCAGTCATGTTGATCTGCTTCTGGCTGAACGTACAATTTGGAGTTTTTCTTGAATCACCGAACATGGTAGAAAAAAACGGAGTTGCAACTTTTGTATATGAGATCAAGCCTGCGATCATCGTATTTTTTATACCAGCGGCAATTTTCCTGCTCCATATCTTTACAGTCCTTGTACGGATCTGTAAAAACAATCCAACTATGAAAGTCCAGTACGAACCAGTCATGCTGGGAGTTCTGGCATTATTCTTAGGAAATGCATTTCTTGGAATTCCATTCTTCAGTGGATTTCCGATTGATATCTTAAGTGGTGTAGTAAACGTATTTTTACTGTTCTACGCATTGATTCGCAGACGTTTGTTCCGTCTGCAGATGCTGGCATCCCCTTCCTTGTACTATGGTGTCGGCTTTCTGTTTTCCATTCTTGTTTTCTTAAATATCGTTCCATCCCTGCAAAACTTATTCCACATGCAGCCGGATAAGAACACCCAAATTTATACCCTTGTTTTTGCAATTGTTTTCCTGGTCATTTATGCATTCTTTATATTCCTGTGGAAGCTTCTGATCCGCAACGTGTTTGTCAGAGAAGAAAACCATCAGGCTGAGAAGATCAGAGAATTTAACTCAGCAATCTCCAAAACACTGGATCTTCAGGAAATCCTGGATAAAACAATCCGTGTTATGAAAGATCTGATGGATGTTGGAAATATCTATATCTGTATGCAGGACGCACCTGGCGAGGCATATTGTGGGGTTGCAAGTGATCAGCCTTTAAGTGATCTGGCGTTTGCCTTTGAAGAAGAAAATCCAATGGTCCAGTGGCTGAAAGACCACGAAGAACCGATCATTTACCGTGATTTCCGCTACTCTGTAGAGTACAAGTCCATGTGGGAGGAGGAAAAACATCAGCTGGATAAAAACCATACACGTTACTGTGCCGGATTAAAAGATGGTGATAATCTGGCGGGAGTGATTCTGATCACATCATCTTCTTCAAAAAAGAGACTCGCATACGATGAAGTAGAGATAATTTCAAACATCACATCAGTGGCATCTATTGCTATCAAAAATGCAAAGCTGTATGAGAACGCCCGTCTTGAGGCAAGAACCGATGAACTGACTGGATTGTTAAATCGAAAATATTTCTATGAAGTTCTCAACGAAGAATTCGAGAAAAACAGAGATGCCTCTCTGGTACTGGCCATTATCAACGTAGATGATTTTAAATTATACAATCAGCTGTATGGTATAAAAGAAGGCGATCTGTGTCTGCAGCGCGTCGCAGAAATTATCAACAGCAGCGTAGGAGAAAGCGGTTATACTGCCCGCTATGGCGCGAAAGAATTTGCTGTTCTGCTTCCGGGATACGACCTTTTCTCTGCCAGAAATCTGGTAGAATCCATTGCAAAACAGGTTTATGTTATGAATAACCGCAGAACTGATATGAAGCTTAAACCAATCACGGTCAGCGCAGGAATCAGCGCAGCACCGTATGCGGCAAAGAATGTCAAAGAGCTGATGGAAAATGTTGACCTTGCGGTTTACCACGTAAAACACAGCGGAAAAAATGGAATTCAGGTCTTTGATACCATGTTCCGCAATAACAATAAAAATGCTCATGCAAAGAACCACGCACATATCTATAAAGAATATGAGTCAACCATCTACGCATTGACCGCAGCCATTGACGCAAAAGATCATTACACCTTCAGCCATTCTACAAATGTTGCCTATTATGCAACAGCACTTGCAAAAGCACTTGGAATGAACGAAGATATGATCGAGATTATCCGTCAGGCAGCACTTTTGCATGACGTCGGTAAGATTGGTATTCCGGAAAGTGTATTAAATAAGGCAGGATCATTGACAGATGAAGAATACGAGATGATCAAAGGCCATGTAGAAGCTTCCATCGACATTGTCCGACATCTTCCGTCACTGGATTATGTTATCCCGGCGGTCATCGGTCATCATGAGCGCTATGACGGAAAAGGATATCCACGCCGAATTGCAGGCGAAGATATTCCACTGACTGCACGTATCCTGTGTGTGGCAGATTCATTCGATGCCATGACATCCGTACGATGCTATAAGAAAGCTTTCCCTGTAAAAGTAGCACGGGAGAAGCTGATCCAGGATGCTGGCAAACAGTTTGATCCGGAGCTTGTTCGTAAGTTTGTAGAATGCCTGGATAACGGAAAAATCACTCTTGTAAAAGCAGAAGAAGAATGACAACAGAGAGAAATCAACATGAAGATTATATCAGATGTGAGATGACTCCCACCTCTGTAGGTGGCGAGCAACAAATCAGTATCAGTGGTGGGAGTCAATCCCCCATCTGATATAGCCTCCGGCAGGATTGCAGAGATGCGCAGAAGAAGTATGTCATGCGTTGCATGACGCGCATCTCGCAGCAAGAATGCAGAGGCATTCTTGAATGATTTTGGCATGGCAAACAGACAGACTGGGAATCTGTCTACTAAAAGCTATTGATTCTGTTGGTTATCGATATAGAAAACTGGTTACAGTCCGTGCTTTAATATGGCGCGGACTGTTTCTGTCAGGGCGTATAGGAAGAATATCAGTTGTTTTTTTCTTGAATGGAAATAAACCAGTCCAATGGTATATTTTAGAACAGCAGAAGAAGCTCTTGCATATGGCGAAAAGATTGGTGGTTTATATCCGATCAAAGCTGCTGAAATGTTTGACAATGTTAAAAATGGCAGTAAGAAACTGGCAGGTATCGGAATCCTGAATGAAATTGTATGTGTTGCAATTGGCGTACTGGAATCTGTAGAAATAGAGAGACCAGGTGCAGTTGTTGCATCTCCGACAGTGGGTTCTGTAGGAATTCTTCCAGCAGCAGTTGTATATCTTGGCGATTCAATGAATATGTCAGATGATGAAATTGCAATGGCAATGTTTGCAGCCGGAAGTGTTGGAACATTTGTTGCACATCAGGCAACATTTGGCGGAGAAGTAGCAGGTTGTCAGGCGGAATGTGGTTCTGCAGGAGCTATGGTAGCTGCCGGTATTGTTGAACTTATGGGCGGTACTGCTACTCAGGCATTTATGGCAGTAACAATAACAATCCAGAATACTCTTCGATAAATTCCTTAAAGGCCTTCAAACCAACCTTCGTGCAAGGTTGGTTTGAAGGATTTTTATTTTGTTCCAAATAACACCCATAAAGAACTTGCTTTATACTTGATAAATACATTGTTGTGCGAGATAATATGTGATATCGAAATAAGATATATCAAACATCGAGGTAAATGTTTAATGAAATAAATAAAAAGGAGTCCATGGTTTTTCTGTTTTTGATTAATATCAAAAATTCTAAGAAGAGGAAAATTGTTGTATGTTAAATAAAAAAGATTTCTTAAAGTATGCGTCAAAGCTGGCATTTCCAATTATGATTCAAAATCTGATCGGAACATTGGTAAATATTGCAGATACTATAATGCTTGGATATGTGAGCCAGACTGCCATGTCGGCTTCATCACTTGCCAACCAGTATACCTTTATTCTTTTCTGTTTATATTACGGTATGGCCACAGGTACTTCTGTTTTGTGTGCCCAGTACTGGGGGAAAGGCGATAAAAAGACAGTGGAAAAGATTCTCGGCCTAGCAGAACGAAGCTCGCTGATTATCTCTCTTGTATTTTTCTTTATCTCTTTTTCTATGCCAACTACGATTATGAAGATTTTTACCAACGGTCCTGAAACGATTGCTGCAGGCAGTGAATATTTGAAGGTAATTTCATTTTCATTTATGTTTATGGGATTTTCACAGGTTTTTATGAGTGCACTTCGAAGCATCGGAAAAATAATGATCCCTTCTGTTACGTATATTGTTTCTCTTTGTGTAAATGTGCTTTGTAATGCCACCTTTATCTTTGGTCTGTTTGGATTTCCGAAACTTGGTGTTACCGGTGTTGCCCTTGGTACTGTTATTGCCAGAATCACAGAAGTATTGATCTGTCTCATCTACTCATTAAACAGTTCGGAAGTCAAATTCCGAATAAAATATTTTTTTGCAAAATCAGGTGTTCTGCGCCAGGATTTTATGAGAATTGCCGCTCCGGCTGTAATAAATGACGTTATCTGGAGTTTTGCCAGTTCAGCGTTCGCAGCAATCCTTGGTCATATCGGAGATGATATGGTTGCAGCAAATGCCGTTGCTGTTATGGTGGTAAATATTGGTGCAATCGCCTGTCGCGGTTTTGCCAACGCTACTACCATCATTGTCAGCCAGGAACTGGGCAAAGACCATATTGATACAGCCAGAGAATATGGGAAACGTATGCTCAGGATAACGGTTATTGTAAGTCTGATAGGTTGTGTCATTATTCTGGCAATTCGTCCTTTGATACTGGATTTCTATCGAGATAAACTGACAGAAACGGCCATTAATTATCTGGGTACTTTTATAATAATGACAACCTGGCGTCTTGTGGGAGAAGCTATTAATATGTGCCTTATATGCGGCTGCTTCAGAGGCGGCGGTGATTCCAGATTCGGAATGATCATAGACGCTATATTTATGTGGCTTGTTGCTGTTCCGCTAACCTTCCTTTCTGCATACGTTTTCAAACTGCCGCCTGTCTGGGTGTACTTTGTAATGACTCTGGATGAGTTCGAGAAAATGCCTGTGGTCTTCATTCACTATTTCAGAGAAAAATGGCTTACAAATATTACCAGGGACTTTGAGTGATCATTACCATTGCAGCTGCTTTATGAGGGCCAGTCATGAGACTGGCTCTTCTTTGCATTTACAGTAAAAGCGGAGTTTTTGTTGCTGTTCATTCTGTTCACAGCAACGAGCTTTTACTACAAAGGATATAGACATAAGGAAATACGGGGTGTTATAATAAGAAAATTTATGCAATCGTAACTGTTCAGTACCCTCACAGTTACGAGTCAAAATGCATTTCAGATCACCTTCGGTGATAGCATTTTGCCTTGTATGTCTCGGGATTTTGGCAAAAAACATGCTAAAACACCTCGCGGGATACTACCTTCTGAATAGTTACATGCAATCAATAATAATCGTTGCTATCAGAGCATAGCGCCGGAAAGAATGAGAAAGATGAAAAAAATAAAACATCATCTGGCTGTACTGATGTCTGGTGTACTTGTAACAACAGTTTTTTTGTCCGGATGTGGACAGGCAAAAAAACAGGTATCCCCAAAAGATGATCACCTTACCGTTTATCTGTGGGAAAACCGGTTGATGAAAAATATCGTCCCATATATCTATGAACAGTTTCCTGACCAGGATATAGAGTTTATCACAGGTAACAATGATACCGATTTATATAGTTATCTTGAGGAACATGGTGAACTGCCGGACATCATAACAGTGCGTCGGTTTTCAGGAACAGATGCTCAGGATCTACAGCCATATCTTATGGATTTTTGTTCTTATGATGTTGTTTCCAGGTATTATTCCTATGCATTGCAATATTATAAAAATTCAAAAGATGAGATTCAGTGGCTGCCCATATGTGGTATTCCACAGACGATCATTGCTAACAAGACACTGTTTAACAAGTATGGAATAAAGATTCCGACAAATTATAAAGAATATGCACAGGCCTGCCAGCAATTTTATGATAATGGCATAAAGCCTTATTCACTGGATCTTGCAGAAGACTGGTCTGATCATGAAGTAATTCAGGCAGGCGCAATCGGTGAATTTATGAGCCTGGATGGAATCGAATGGCGAAGTTCGGCTGAAAGTTCACCGAATAATATAGAGTTTGATGATACATTGTGGAAACGTATTTTTTCAGAAACCAGTACATTTCTGAAGGATTCACATTTCACTGAGGAAGATCTCAATGTTGATATTGATACTGCCACTCAGACCTTTGTTGAGGGAAAAGCAGCAATGTTTCATGGATATCCGGCGTCTATGCAGAAATTTCAGAAACAGATGGATACACAACTGATTCGTGTTCCTTTCTTTTCACAGACTTCGAATGAATCTTTTGTAAATATGACTCCATCTTTAAACATTGCATTTAATAAAGATCTGGAAAAAGATCCTGAGAAACTGGAAACAGCATTAAAGGTTCTGGATTGCATGATATCAGAACAGGGACAAAAGCTGATTGCAGATGGATCTGGGGTGATTTCATTTAATACAGATGTCCCAACAATGATGGAAGACGTGCCGGAGCTTGAAGAAGAAATCAAAAATAATTCTATTTATATCAGGTATTCTGCCAAAAAATCATTTGATGCAAGTTTTGAAGCTGTTCACGGTCTGTTGTCAGGGAAAATGAATGAAACGCAGGCTTATGATGCTTTTCGTGATGTAATGAACGGTAAGGCCACAGAAGAAAATCCTGCGATAAATTTTAAAAATGAGTATTCGATTTCGCTGAATGATAAAAACGGTCGTGATGCGGCTTCCTCTATTTTAACTACAGTCAGAGAAGAAAATAATGCGCAGCTGGCTCTGGTACCATACTATTATTTTACTTCTTCCATTTATAAGGGAGAATGCACAGGCAGTCGGATCGCTATGATGACATCGAAGAATTCAGATACACCATTATATCTTGCAAAGATAGATGGCAAACAGGTTTGTGAACTTGTGGAAAAATACCTTACCGGTTCTGATGAAAATTTTGCTGTGACCAATAAATATGAATTACCCATAGCCTCTGGTATGAAGATGATTGTTGATCATGAGAAAAATGGATTCTCATTAAAGGACATAACAATAAATGAGAAAAAAACAGAGAAAGAAAAAGAGTATTCTATTCTTCTTGCAGATACAACAATGTCAATTCTGAAAAAACTATATCCGGAATGTGAGATCGCGCAGCTTAAAGATATAACGCTATCAAGTGCATGGACTACATTTATGTCAAAAGGAAAGCAGCCGTCAGCACCGGAAGATTATATAGAGGTTGAAAGATAAAAGTGCAGATAGAACAAAAAAACTTTAAAAAGAGGAAAATTATAATACCGCTGGTTGTAATATTTCTCCTGTTGTTGGGTACAGTTCTTGCAAGATTTCTTTTAAACAAGATGAACACATATATCGATGAAAACGGAAAAACCAGCATGGGAGCTGTTATTGAACAGATACAACAGACATATAATCTTCAGGTGGATGGATACTACAGTCAGCTTCATCTGGTCGAGGATTACCTGCTTCAGGAGAAGAATCTGTCCCTGGAAACAGATACTAACCATAACTTTTTTGAGGCATGGGAAAAGGAATCGAATAGTTCACTTATATTTCTTCAGGAAAATGGCAAGGCAATAACTGCAGATGAAACAAAACTGCGGTTTGACATTCCGGGTAAGCTTCTGTTGGATTTAAGGAATGGCCATAATATTGCAAAACTGGTTGCCTGGAATTATGAAGGAATGCAAAACGGTGGTTATCTGGTTGCAATTCCATGTCAGGAATATCAGATTAATGGGGAAACTTATACAGCAGTCGGAACTGTGTATGATCATTTGAAACTGGATTCCATGTTATAGGTTAAAGGGTATAATGAGAATGCATATCTGTTTATGTTAGACAACGAAGGAAATGTTACTTATACGAACCTGAGTGAAGATAAATTCTTCCGAAATTATTCTTTATTGAAACATTTAAAGGCTGATCAGGCCATAACGGAAAAAGAAGCTGTACTGCTCCAAAAAAAGATAGAAGAAAAAAAAGAAGGGGTAGAACTTTTAGGAAAAGATAACCCCTACTATCTGGGTTACTGTCCGATAGAAAGTAACAATTCTATGTTGATCTGTATTGTGGAAAAACATGTTGTTGATAATGTGTTAAATGATTACCAGAAAACGATGCTTGTCACAACAATACTCATAGTAAGCTTTATATTTGTACTTTTTGCCATGTTATTTTACTGTATTTCAAAACTTTATACTGCAGATCAAAAAGCAAAATATGAAAAAAGAAATAGTGATTTTCAGATACAGGCAATGAAGGAAATGGAAGCAGCAAATATAAATCTGAAAAAGGCTAAAGATATCGCAGTAGATGCTCTTCAGACAGCTGAAAATGCAAATAAGGCTAAAACCGATTTTCTGTCAAATATGTCTCATGATATTCGTACACCGATGAATGCGATCATTGGTATTACATCATTGATCAGACATGATGCAGGTGATAAAGCCAAAGTAATAGAGTATGCAGATAAAATAGACATTTCATCTCAGCATCTGTTAGGAATCATCAATAATGTTTTGGATATGAGTAAGATCGAGGCAGGAAAAATGATTTTCAAGTATACTGATTTTTCCATCTCGGATTTTGTGCAGGAACTTAATACTATATTTCATTCACAGACAGACGAGAGAAACCAGACTCTTACGATTATAAAAGAAAATATCCGGCATGAGTGGGTGAATGGGGATCAGATTCATCTGACGCAGATTTTCAGCAACCTTTTGTCTAATGCGATGAAGTATACACAGGAGGGCGGAGAAATTCAGTTTTTTGTAGAAGAATGTGAGTCAAATTCATCTGTCTATGCAAAGTATCATTTTCTGGTTAAAGATAATGGCACAGGAATGTCCGCAGATTTCAAAGAAACGATTTTTGATCCGTTTACCCGTGCTGAGAGCTCTGTGACAAACAAGATACAGGGAACCGGTCTTGGAATGGCTATCACCAGAAACCTGGTCGAAGCCATGGGAGGAACGATTGATGTGGAGAGTGAACCTGGACAGGGAAGCTGTTTTGAGATTCTTCTGGATCTGAGAATTGCAGAGGACAGATCAGTTTCTTCAGCATCACAGGAAGAAACAGCCGAGCCGGAGGAGAACGCCCTGAAGGGAATGAGATTTTTGTGTGCAGAGGACAATGAGCTGAATGCGGAAATTTTGATGGAATTGTTAAAGATAGAGGGAGCTGAGGCAACAATCTATGAAAATGGTAAAAAGACTGTGGAGGCATTTGAACAGTCTGTAACCGGGGATTATGACATGATCCTGATGGATGTGCAGATGCCTGTTATGAATGGTTATGAGGCAACAAAGGCGATCCGAATGAGTTCACATGAAATGGCAAAGACGATCCCGATCATTGCCATGACTGCCAATGCATTTTCGGAGGATATTCAGCATTCGCTGGCAGCCGGTATGAATGCACATATTTCAAAACCGGTTGATATGAAGATACTGAAAAAAACGATAAGAAGTATAAAATCCGGCGGGGGGGGCGAAGTGTAAGCCATTAAACCCGAATTCTCCTTACAACAGCTGAGCAGGAAGGGATATGCTTGATTATTGGCAAAAATCGTATTATTATTGTGAGAAGAACGCCGGGAGAAAGGAGGAAGCCTTGATGAATGGGTATTTTTATGTATTAACCATCATTGATCTGTTTGTTTTGGGGTTTATGTGCATTCTTACTAAATTAAGTGAATCACTGAACTACAAACAAAAGCGAGGTTTCTTCTGTGCGTTTATATTGATCGCTGCTGTTTCAGTACTGGAAGTGATAACTCTGGCTGTGGATGGAGCTCCTCCGGGATATCGCTGGTTAAATATTGTCTCTAATTATCTGGGGTTTGGATTATCACCTGGTGTTGCTGTATGCCTTGTATATGTATTGGATAAAAAGACTGCGATCAGACGCGAATTGAGAATTGCAATATATTGTGAAATCGTATATCTGATTTTTCTTGCTGTATCTGTTCCGTCTGGACTTGTATTCTCCGTCAGTGCAGAGAATATCTATTCACGAGGCCCTTATTTTTATATTTATGTATTCATGTATTTTGTGGCGATCATGTATCTTTCTATATCTACTATTATCACTGCAAAAGAATTTCAGAACAGAAGCAGAGGACTCATTTATCCGCTGATCTTTTTTTTAACATCTGAAACCATTATACAGGTCACCTTACCTAATCTGCATGTGACATGGTTATGTGTGACATTACTTTCAATACTTTATTTCATCTATTGTAATGAAATGTGGACGCAGCTGGATTCTCTGACAGGATTGTTAAACCAGAACAGTTATTTAAACCGTACAGCAGAAATGAAAAGGACAGGTGGAGTGCTGATTGTATTTGATGTGGATGATTTTAAGAACGTAAATGATCAGTACGGACATCTGAAAGGGGATATCTGTCTTTCGGAAATTGCAGACTGCATAAAAAAAGCCTATGCAAAACTCGGATATTGTTATCGTATAGGTGGTGATGAGTTTTGCGTACTTATGAAAAATGTGGATCAACAGGAAAATTGTCTGAAGAAATTTATAGAACTTTTAGAAGAAAAAAGAAGCAGGCTGGATTTTTTGCCAACAGTTTCTTTTGGCTCTTGTGTTTTTTCTGGTGAAGATATTTTAACAATCAAGGATCGTGCAGACCAGAATATGTATCGCTTCAAAAAGGGAAAAAAAGAAAATGACGAACATGGACAAAAGGCAAAAAATACTTATTGTAGATGATTCAGAATTTAACAGGGATATATTGAAGGAATTTCTTGGAGAGACTTATACCTACATAGAGGCTGAAAATGGAAACCAGGTAATTCAGAAACTGGAAGAAAATCCGGAGATCGATCTGATGCTTTTAGATATCAATATGCCGCAAATGGATGGCTTTGAGGTTCTGAAATGGATGAATTAGTTTCGATGGATCGATGAAATTCCTGTTATTATGATTTCGGCTGAAGAATCCATTGAAACTATGCGCAAAGCATATGAACTGGGAATTACGGATTATATTACAAGACCTTTTGATGCACTTATTGTAAAGAAAAGAGTTCAAAATACGTTGAGCCTTTATGCAAATCAAAAGCGTCTGATCAATGTGGTTGTAGACCAGGTTTATGAAAAAGAAGAAAACAGCAATATTTTGATCGGTATTCTGAGTAATGTACTGGGATCTCGTAACAGCGAGAGCAGGGAACATATTTTGAATATTCGCAAAGCAACGGAAATGATGCTGAGAAAACTGGTAAATACAACGGATGCCTATCATTTGACAGAGGCAGATATTGCTTTGATCACAACTGCATCTTCACTTCATGACATTGGTAAAATCCGTATTCCGGAAGAAATACTGAATAAACCGGGCAGGCTGACCGATGAAGAGTATAAGATCATGAAAACTCACAGTGAGATTGGAGCCTCCATGATCAAAGATATGCATTTCCTGCAGGATAATCCTCTGGTGCATACTGCATGGGAAATCTGCAGATGGCATCATGAAAGATGGGATGGAAATGGATATCCTGACGGTCTGAAAGGAGAAGAAATACCAATCTCCGCCCAGGTGGTATCTATTGTCGATGTTTATGATGCACTTACGAGTGAGAGATGTTATAAGAAAGCATTTGATCATAATACAGCGATCAAAATGATCCAGGAAGGGCAGTGTGGTCAGTTTAACCCGATTCTTCTTAAGTGCCTGAAAGAACTTAGTATTCAGTTCTCAAAAATGATCAATAATGAGATAGATGATAATAAAAATTATTATGAAGCACAGAGACTTTCTGATGAAATACTCAGAAAAAAATCTTTACCGCACAAAAACTATTCTCAGCGTGTAGTTAAGATCATGCAGGAAAAAGTAGATTTCTTTAAGGCAAACAGTGGCAGGAATTCTATTGAATATAATGCAATTTCAGGTCATTTGACTATAATAAACGGAAAACAGCAGATATTATGTCAGAAAGAAGATCCGGAATTTGATATATTTGAGGTGTTCAAAGCAAATGAAGAAGATATTCGGCATATCAGAGATTTATTAGCTCAGACATCAGCACAGAATAAAGAAATCTCATTGCGGATAATGGCTGAGGTGGAAAACAAAAGACAGATGTATAATCTGAAACTTCATACGTTATGGTCACCTTTAAGAGAAGATGGATATATAGGGATTGTCGGATACTTTGACGTTATATAAAACGTAATGCAAAATTATAGAGGCTGTGAAACGGGAGTCGGTTGACCTTGCAAATGTACGTACAGCGTATAATGATGTAATGACGGCTGTTGTATCAGAAGATACAGCAGAGATGAAGGTTGTACAGCTGAAACAGAAAATAGATGACTGGCAGTCTTCTGACACAGTGACAATTGCCGGAATTTCTCATTCCAATGGTGAAGGCGATACTCCGAACTGGCATGGAAATCCGGTTGCAAATGGAACCTGTGAGGTATCATACAACCCTGAGACGGGGATTTTGCTGGACTGGAAAGGCGGCAGCGGCAACAGTGGAAAGAAGTATTTCTTTAATACAGAAGAGGATCTGGATCTACCTTTAAGGGAGAGTGGTGTACTGGAAAGTCTTATAAGTGATGGAAACAATTATTTTGAAATTGATTCCCGCTGTCCGGCTTCGCTTTCGACCATGATCCGAAAGGTTAATGAGAAGATCAAAGATGACAGTCTGATGAAAGAGGGAACCTGGGCATATCTGGGAAGTGCCACGGATGCTTCAAAACGTTATTTCTTCTGGACTTCCGTAGATACTGATAAAGTAGGTGCAGGCAAAAAAATTCCGGTCATCATTCGTACTGCTGATGGCAAATATTATATTTCAGAGACAACAACGGCTGCCCGAAAAAATAATTATGTGGCAATAGCGGATCATCTTACCTACGATAAACATAAGCAGCTTATATCAGGTAAAAAAGAATATGGAAATCTGAAAGATGCATATGATGCATATGAAGAGGCACTTACCGAGGGAGATTACAAGGAATATAAGGATACTCTCCCTCAGTAAAACGCTTTAAGACCGCCGGACAGAGTTTCGGCGGTGTTTTTTTGCCTCATAGAGATCCTGATCGGCAAGTGCGATGAGATGATCAATATCTATGTCGGGAGCAGGCTGAAATTCAGCAATCCCAATAGAAATTTCCACAAGGAAAGGTTTGTCAGAGTCTGAATTAAAAGCGGCACAGGCATTTTTGACTCGCTCACGGAAAACATTTTCGAAATGTTCTGTTTCACAGTCAAGAAGGATGAGAAATTCATCCCCGCCTACTCTGGCGAGAATATCATAATTACGCAGACAGCTTTGCAGGATTTTAGCAACACTCTGGAGAGCAAAATTTCCAGCAGGATGTCCCCAGGTATCATTGATTTCTTTCAGATGATCCAGGTCTCCACATATGATGTATGCACGACGATGCGGGTTATCATGACAGAAAATCCTGACACGTTCTGTAAAACCTCTCAGATTCAGAAGGCCTGTGAGTTCATCGTATTTTGAAATGATACCCAGAATACGGTTGCGTTCTTTCATAAGTTCTATATCGTGGGACATTTCCCGGCGGCGAAGTGCCTCGGCCTTGTTGAGTTCAAGGTAATATAAAGAAAGTCCCAGCTGAAGACTTATGATATAGAAGAATGGAAAATCTTCCTGGTGTATATCGCATGCCAGCACACCGTATTGCTTTTCACCGGAAAACAGAAGAAAGATCATAAACTGATGCTGTTCGTCATCTTCCATCAACTGACACAGGCCATTTCTACTGTTGACGGAAGGCCGGTCATAAAGATGAAATGCCTTTGTACTGTTATTGTGATAATAAGCTGCAAGGCGCAGATTATCCGGGCAGATCCACTTTTCACCTTTTTTGTAAATGACAGGTTCATCCAGAAGAAAGAGGTATGTACATTTTGTGTGAAGTTCCCGTATGTTATTCATAGCTTCCATAAGAAAAGCGTGTTCATTCTCCATA
Source organism: Blautia sp. HCP28S3_G10 (assembly GCF_052065235.1). NCBI lineage: Bacteria > Bacillati > Bacillota > Clostridia > Lachnospirales > Lachnospiraceae > Blautia > Blautia sp. HCP28S3_G10. The sequence goes on from NZ_JBQHUL010000003.1 coordinate 100,229, forward strand.
CAATTGTTGAGGTTTCTTGCAAGAAATGGGATAAACCAGGATTTACGCTGAAAATTAATAAGTTCCAGCTTCATATTGGTAATTGTACGATTGAGGTTGTGGATCTGCTGAGTAAGGTTCAGCGGAGTGTTATATATTTTACTGTTTTTTCCGTGACAGCCGCAGGACTCTCTGTTGCAGAGAGAGACAGGAACTCTGCGGGAAGATACTTTCTTTCCATCAAGTCTGCTTATAAGGTCATACATGGCCATTTTGCCCATCAGAATGCCGTCCTGCTGGATTGTGGTAAGAGGTGGTTCCATACCGGAGGCACGTTCACAGTCATCAAATCCGGTGATCAGAATATCTTTACCAACAGTGAGACCACGTTTTTCGCATACACGATATCCGGAAAAGGCCATCTCATCGTTGGCAAAGACAATCGCCTGTGCGTCTGGATTATCATCAAGAAGCTGTTCCACCTGTCTGTCAACAAATTCAGAATAGTCTCCCTGACCAATCATCTGAGGAGTTACCGGAAGCTTATATTTCTGCATCATCTCAAAATATGTGGCAGTACGCTCCTTGGAGTCTGTATTCTGAGCAGGACCTTCCATAAAAAGGATCTTACGGCAGTGATGCTTCAGAATAAGGTGCTCCATGATCAGCCGGATGCCCTGATGATTGTCACAAATCAGGGAGTGGCAGTTGGCTGAGTGGACGATCTCTGTGAGAAATACTGTGGGAATGGAATTAAACTTCAGCGCAAATTGTTCAGCAGACTTATTTTTTAACTGAAGTCCCAGAGTTCCGTAATTGATGATCAGTCCGTCAAGTCCACCTATAAGGCTGTAATCATGAATTGTGTTGAACTGATAATCGTAAGAATCCTTGTGAGTTCCTCCGAGCATATCCTCAAAGAAATCTTTCGTCTGAGTGCCAAGAAAGAAATAAACATTGGCATCGAACTCCTTTGCTGCGTCTGAAATTCCACGGATATGTTCTTTGGGAAAATATGTATGTACACCACCAATGAGGACTCCAATGTTATATTTTTTATCATTTTTCATAAAGCAATTTCTCCTGTACAAGTGAAATATGCAATTCGTTTTGTTTATTATAACAGAATATAATGAATACTGCAAAAAAGAATTAGATATTATGCACAATTTTTTGCGGGTGAAATAAACAGCAGCAGGAAATTTGATAAACAGTGATAAAAACTGGTAAAAAAATCAGATAAAAAGTTGATATTTGCTTTTGTACATGCTAATATCAAAGATAATAAATATCTTTTTCAGTGTGCTTTTGTTATATGTTTATACGTTTCCTTAAATATGGCAAAAGGAGAAAATCTATGGAATTAAAAGATTATCAGAGATATTCAGAGATTACGCGTGGCCAGAGAAAAGCTGAACTGGTTCTGAAAAATGCAGAGATTGTAAATGTCTTTACCGGAGAGATACTGGCTGGAGATGTGGCGATCGAAGATGGAATTATTGTAGGAACCGGTTCTTATGAAGGAAAAACAGAACGGGATATGACCGGAAAGTATATCTGCCCCGGTTTTATAGACAGTCATCTTCATCTGGAGTCTACGCTGGTAACACCTGGTGAACTGGTAACTGTTGCTTCACGTCACGGAACAACTACATTTATTGTGGATCCGCATGAGTCAGCGAATGTTTCCGGACTGGCAGGAATTGATTATATTGTGAATCAGACAGAAGATGTCAGTGCAAATGTGTTTGTCATGATGCCTTCCTGTGTTCCTGCTACATCTATTGATGACAATGGTTGTACACTGACGGCAGAGGATATGGCACCATATCTGAAAAATAAACGTATACTGGGACTTGGAGAGGTAATGGATTACATTTCTGTGGTAAACGGTGAGGCAGGAATGCATCAGAAGCTGACTTTGTTTGAAAACAGAGTACGTGATGGTCATGCACCATTTCTTGCAGAAAGGGATCTGCAGGCATATGTGATGGCAGGGATTAAAACGGATCATGAATGTTCTGAATTTGAGTATGCAATGAGAGAACGAAGAAATGGTATGACAATACTGATCCGTGAAGGCAGTGCTGCCCGAAATGTTGATGCGATCGTTTCCGGACTGGTAGAAAACCATATGACAGGTGAAGGATTCTGTTTCTGCACAGATGATAAACATATTGAGGACATTGAGCGAGAAGGTCATATTGATCATAATGTGAGAAGAGCCATAGAACTGGGAATGAATCCGGTAGATGCAATAAAAATGGCGACAATTCATTCAGCACAATGTTATGGATTTGATAACCTGGGTGCAATAGCGCCTGGATATCAGGCAGATCTGATCATATTAAATGATCTGGAAAAAGTTTCCATTGATGAAGTTTATTATAAGGGAAAAGTAGTACAGAAAGACGGAAAAATCGAGATCAGAAGTTGCCCGGAGGAACTGAAAAATACAGTTCATGTGGGCGGATTTTCAGAAGCTGATCTGAAACTTGAATCACCTGATGGATTTTTTACAGTAATAGAGATGCAGGATGGGCAGATTACCACAAAAAAACAGATAAAAAAACTGGCTGAAGGTAAATGCTCTTTTGTTTCAGATGAACAGTTACAGAAAATCGCAGTGATCGAAAGACATAAAGCAACAGGCAAAACAGGAGTTGGAATCGTCAGTGGATTTGGGATTCGTGGCGGTGCGATTGCTTCCAGTGTTTCTCATGACTCTCATAATATAATTGTAATCGGTGATAATGATAAAGACATGTGGCTGGCAGTTCAGGAACTTATCCGTGTTCAGGGAGGATATACGATTGTATCTGATCACAGAGTTTTTGATACACTGGAACTGCCTGTAATGGGACTGATGAGTGATGCAGGATACCAGTACAGTAACCGTAAACTGAAGACAATGATTGATAAAGCACATGAAATGGGCGTAGGAAGAGGTGTTGATCCTTTTATCACATTATCTTTTATGGCACTTCCTGTAATACCAGAGATCCGCATTACTCCAAGAGGTATTTATGATGTTCTGAGCGGAGAATTCAGCCGGAACTGAAGCAGCAGGGATTTGAAAAAGAAGGAGAGGCGTGAATGAAGCCAACTGTAAGAAATATTGCAGAAAAAGCGAATGTTTCTACCGCCAGTGTCTCACTGGTACTGAATAACAAACCTTCAAGGATAACGGAAGCAACCAGAGAGAGAATAATAGAGGCAGCAAGGGAACTTGGCTATGATTTCGAAGAAAAAAAACGAAAAGCCAGACAGATAAGTGAAAATCAGGGAGGAACCGTCAAAAGAGCAGCAGTAATAGGAGTGATACGCCCCCGGTATTGTAATGAATTTCTAGAATCGTGCCAGAAGGGAATTGATGAGTACAGTCAGGTGTATGGATATCATGTGGTTGTCTGTGCAGGAAATGATACTACGGAACAGACTCTGGACCGTATACATTTTCTTGCGGATATGAAAGTCTCAGGACTCATTGTTGTGCCGCCCATGGATATGAATATAGAGAAAAACAATGAAAAACTGGGACGTGCGCTGAAAGAGGCGGGGATACCTTTTTTGCTTCTGAATCAGGCAATCGACAGAGTTTACTGTGATTTTATAACTGCAGATAATAAGAGCGGCGGCTATATGGCCGTAGAGTATCTGATCCATAACGGATATGACAGGATAGGCATGATCGTGGGAAACAGAGAAGTGTACACCTGTCGAAAAAGAATTGAAGGATATAAAGAAGCACTGGCGTTTTATAATATTTCCATAAGAGAAGATTATATTTATTATGGTCAGTACAGAAGACAGACCGGGTATGAGGGAATGAAATACCTGGACAGTCTGGGAGTCCATGCAGTGTTTGCCTATGATGATGAAATAGCGATTGGCATTTACCAGTATGCAAGGGAAAACAACCTGATTGTTGGTAAAGATATTTCTGTTGTAGGGTTTAACAATATGGACATGGCAGCGATTCTGACCCCACCACTGACCACAATAGCACAGCCCGGAGAGCAGATGGGCAAAAAAGCCGGTGAGATTATTATTAATCGTATCACCGGTAAGGATAAGGATGCAGTGCGGGATACGTACTTTGCACCGGTTCTGATCGAAAGGCAATCTGTCAGGAGACAGGGATGAAAATCAGTTTGAAAATAAAGTATAAAGATTTTATATGATGTCATAAAATACTCCGCAGGTTAAAGCGGAGTATTTTTTTGACTAATATTTCCATTACAATTTTATATAGATTGCATAAGAAACATAAATACGAGAAATATTTACCAATATTAACCAAAATACAATAAAGTTTACCATTGAGAATAATTCAGATAATAAAAAGAATATATTAATTTGAAGAAAAAATATAAAGAAAATAAAGTACATACAAACAAAATATGATTAACAAATTAGGTTGACAAAAGTGATTAATTGGTTATAATTAGGTTAACAAAGGGAAACGTGTGAAACAAACAAAACACTTATAAAGAATGTTAATCACAATTTTACCAAAAGGAAGAAACTAAATGAAAAGAAAAGCATTAGCAGCGATCATGGCAACTGCGGTTGTCGTAAGCTCACTGGCAGGTTGCGGGGTCTCAACAGGAAGTGATACCTCAAAGGAAGAAACAAAGGAAGAAACAAAAGAGGAAGCAGAAGACACTGCAGACGACGCTGAGGAAGCAGAAGACGCAGCAGATGATGCTGAGGAAGCAGAAGATACAGAAGAAGTTGCAAAGGCATCTGATGATTCCCTGAAAGACAGAGAAGAGATTAACCTCTGGTTCTGGGGCGCTGAACCTTACGCTCAGGAAGCTATGAAAAAATATCTGGTTGATGCATACAATGCTTCTCAGGATAAATATCAGCTGGTTGTTGAGTTCAGACCGTCTGTAGATTCTGATATGACAACAGCACTTGCAGCTAATCAGGGTTCTGATATCGTTTACGGATCCGGCCCTGCATTCGTAATGCCACTGGTTGAAGCTGGCAAACTTGAGCCAATGGACGAATATTCAGAAGAGTATGGATGGGCAGACAGGATCCTGCAGCCATATTATGAATCCGGAACAGTTGACGGCAAGCTTTACAGCCTGACAAACGGAATCAGTACAATGGGTGTTTTCTATAATAAGAAAGTGCTCGAAGACAATGGATGGGAAGTTCCGACAACTATCGAAGATATGGAAAAGATCATGGATGAAGCCATGGAAAAAGGCTTATATGGATCAGTTACAGGAAACAAAGGCTGGCAGCCTGTAAACGAAAACTATGCTTCACTTTTCCTGACACATGTTGCAACACCTGATACAGTTTATAAATGTCTGACCGGCGAAGAAAGCTGGAACAATGATGATGTTAAGGCAGCAATTGAAAAATCCAAAGAATGGTGGGATAAGGGATACCTTGCAGGTGATGATTACGTTAACCTGAACTTCAGTGAATCCTTACAGCTTCTTGCTGATGAAAAAGCTCCGTTCTTCATTGGACCATCTATCGCATTCCAGTGGGCAGCTTCTTACTTTACAGATGATAAGACAGAAAACATTGCATTTATTCCGTTCCCTGCAACAGAACAGGTTCCGGACGAAACTTATACACTTGGTGCAGCCTGCACTTTATCTATCAACGCTAATGTAAGTCAGGAACACAAAGATGAAGCAGCGAAGATCATTGATATCATGATGTCACCTGATTTTACAGAGGAAATGACAGCTGCATGGCCGGGATACTGGGGAACTCCGCTGAAAGACCTGTCTTCTGTTGATACATCTGATATGGGATACCTTTCCAAATCCTTCATGGACGTAGTTCAGAATGTATCTGCAGCAGTAGAAAAAGGAAACTTCGGTTTCTATGATAACGTATTCTTCCCGGCTGATACACAGCAGAGAATCGTTAATATTGATGAAGTATGGTTCGGTACTTCAAGTGTTGATGATTATGTAGATTCCATTGAGACTGCATTCAAAGATGAATTTGATAAAGGTCTTGTTCCTCCGATTCCGAAACCGGCAGGAATTGAATAAGTAATATTGATTTAAAGAAATGAAACACTAACAGAAAAAAGGCAGATGGTTTTGGGTTTACCCAGATGCCATCTGCCACTTTTGTAGATAAGGGAGGCTATTGCCCAATGAGTAAGAAGAAAAAATTTAACTGGAACTATCTTCTGATAGCTCCGGCACTGCTTATAAGTGTCTGTGTTATTCTGGTTCCTGGAATTATGACAGTAGTTTATTCTTTTACAGACTGGAATGGACTGTCACCAAATATTAACTTCATAGGCCTGCAAAATTATCAGGAACTGTTTCATGACAAAATCTTTTTTACAGCGATCAAGAATAACTTTATCTGGGCAATCATGTTCCTTACTATTCCTGTTTTTATTGGTATGCTGTCCGCAATGCTTCTTCTTTCGAGAAAGAAGACAAGAAGTATCTACCAGGTTGCATTCCTGATCCCATATGTACTTGCACCGTCAGTTAATGCAATGCTCTGGCTGAATATCATGTTCAGCCCTGTAGTTGGTGTAGTTGCATTCCTGAGAAATACATTCGGATTGGATATAAGTTCGCCTCTGGCAAGTATGAAAACTGCGATATATGCCTGTGCAGGCGTTGATATCTGGCATTACTGGAGTTATCTGACAGTTATTTATCTGGCAGCGCTGAGACAGGTTCCTACAGATCAGGTTGAAGCTGCAAGGGTAGAGGGCTGTAATGGCTGGCAGTTATTCAGATACGTTTATCTGCCAAATATCATGCCAACGGTCAAGCTTATGTTTATGATGATAACCATTGGTTCTTTCCTGTCCTTCGACTATGTCAAACTGCTTACAGGCGGCGGCCCGGCTCATGCAACAGAAGTTCTTGGTACCTATGCATATTCTTTCGCGTTTGGATCTATGAAAGTCGGAAAAGCAGCTGCAGTTGGAATGTTTATCAGTATTTTTGGCCTTATTGCATCTATCATATATGCACGTATGACCAGAAAAGAATCTATAGAATAGGAGGAGACACTGATTATGGGAGCTTCATCAAGAAAAAAGAAGATAGCAGTGAATACAGTCATTCATATAATTCTGATACTGCTGGCTGTTATCTGTCTGTTTCCTATATTTTTGGTACTAATCAACAGTTTTAAAGAGAATGCGGAGATCGTAAGAAATCCATTAAGCCTGCCGGATATCATTCATCTGGAAAACTATATCCAGGCATGGACGACAGGTAAATTTGCAAAAGGATTCCTGAACAGTGTGAAACTTACCGGCTGTACAGTTTTTATCGTACTTATCTGTTCAACTCTGGCGGGATATGTACTTTCAGGTAAAAGAATCAAAGGAAGTGGAGCAGTGCTGATGTATTTCATGGTAGCAATGACTGTACCGATCCAGCTGTTCCTTTTCCCACTGTACTATGCTTTTGCAAAAATGAATCTAATCGGAAATATTCCGGCAACAAGTGTAATTCTAGCTGCAACCTATATGCCATTGGCGATTTTCCTTATGAGGACATTTTTCCTGAATGTTCCGAAAGAACTGGAAGAGGCTGCGAGGATCGACGGTGCAAATACAAGACAGGTTATCTGGTCTGTAATGCGGCCGGTTGTTTCGCCCGGACTTGTTACAGTTGCTGTACTGATCGGCCTTCAGTCATGGAATGAATATCTGATCACATCTACTTTCCTTCAGGGAGAGAAAAACTTTACAGCAACACTTGGATTCCTTTCCATGAACGGAAGTTATGGTTCCAATATGTCAATATTAATGGCTTCAGCCATGATACTGATAGGACCTATTATCATCTTCTTCCTGCTGACACAGAAGCAGTTTGTTGATGGTATGGTAAGCGGAGCTGTCAAAGGTTAAGATTATTGAACGTAATTAAGGAGAAAAAAATGGGATTACAGAAATACAGAAATAATGTATATGCAGGTGTACTTGGAAAAATCCTCGGGGTTTATCTGGGACGTCCTGTAGAGGGGTGGACTTTTGAAAAAATCAGAGATACTTTCGGGACGGTATCTTATTACAAAAATCACAAAACCGAAGCACCACTGATCGTTCCGGATGACGATATTTCAGGAACTTTTGCTTTTTTCAGGGCACTGGAAGACTCTGGATATAAGGTTGACATTAAGGCAGAAGAGATCGGCAATGCATGGCTGAATTATATTGTAGAAAACGAGACAATACTCTGGTGGGGCGGACTTTGCAGAAGTACAGAACATACTGCTTACCTGAGACTGAAAAACGGAATCAAGGCACCGGAGAGCGGATCAATAAAATTAAACGGACAGAGCATGGCAGAACAGATCGGAGCTGAGATTTTTATTGATACCTGGGCACTGGTGAATCCTGGAAATCCTGACAGGGCTGCAAAGATGGCGAGAGAAGCTGCAAGTGTAAGTCATGACGGAGTTGCAGTAGATGCGGCTGTTTATCTGGCTGTCATGGAAGCAATGGCATTTGAGGAAAAAGATATCAACAGACTTCTGGACGAAGGCCTGAAATATATTGATAACGAGGACTTTAAGAAACTGATCGCCGAACTGAGAGAAAGATGTGCAAAAGCAGCAGACTGGTATGAAGTAAGACAGTGGATTGCAGAAGAACACGGTTATGATAAATATCCGGGAAACTGTCCGATGCTCACAAATCATCTTACGTTGCTTATGGCATTTATCATGGGTGGGGATGATTTCCAGAAATCCTGTATGATCGCATGCTCGGCAGGCTGGGATACAGACTGTAACAGCGGAAATGTCGGCTGCCTGAATGGAATAAGACTTGGCCTTGACGGTTTTAATAAGGGTGCTGATTTAAGAAAACCTGTAGCAGACAGACTTTATGTGGTGACAAGTGACGGTGGTTCCTGTATTTCTGACGCAGTGCTCGAAACGCGCAAGATTCTCAGGGCAGCCGCCGCATTAGAAGGTGAGAATATTGATCTGCCGGAAGAAAGATTTGCTTTCGAGTATCCGGGATCAGTACAGGGAATTATTCCTTATGATGGAGATGTGGAAGAGCAGGTTCTTACAAAAATCGAGAACTCTTATGAGACTACAGGGGAATATGGGTGCAAAATCTCCTATGAAGGTCTGGCAAGTGGTGTTCATGCTTCTGTAGCGGTGGATACATTTATTGATCTGAAACCGAAAGGAAAAGAAGGAACAAGCTATTTCGATGTTTTGTGCTGTCCGACACTTTACAGTGGACAGGATATTAAACTGGTTGTTGATGCACCGGCAGAAAAAAATCCTGAACTGGAATTATTCTTTGAATACTTTGATGAAAATGATGAACTGCAGAATTTATACTGCGGCAGAAATCAGCTGAAAAAAGGTCTGAACACAATTGAACTGAGAGTGCCGGATACAGAGGGACATCCAATCTTCAGACTTGGCCTCCGTCTTACAAGTGAAGAAAGACTTGACGGAAATATTATTATTAAAACTCTTGACTGGTCAAATGCACCGGTACTTTACAGAATGGGAAGATCCATGGAGATGACTCCTTCTCTGACACCGTGGACAACAACTACTTCCTGGCTGAAAACTTTTGTTTCATCAGCAGATCATTTCAATCCTGATTATACAGTTACTTTCTCCATCTGCCATGCTGTGAAGAACGGAGTTGTGACAACAGGAACAGCAGACTGGGCAGATTATTCTGTGAAGAGTATCATTACTTTTTCGCAGCAGGATGCAGCCGGTCTTGTTGCAAGGGCAAAAGGACACAGAAGATATTATGGTGCTGTGCTGACAGAAGGCTGTGCACTGATCTACCGTCAGGAAGATGAGAAGAGGATCGAGATTGCAAGAAAGCCTTATGATTATAAGATCGATCATACCTATGATCTTGAATTCCGTGTAAAAGGCGATGATCTTAAGATGCTCATCAATGGAGAAGTTGCGGCAGAAGGAAAAGATGCTTCCTATGACAGAGGTCAGACAGGATTTGTAGTTGACGCAGGAGCAATACTGGGAGATGGATTTGAGGTTCGCAGACTGTAGGATATGAACCCGGAGGGAATGACAGATGATAAAACAGTTTGAAGATAAAATTTATGCAGGTGTCCTGGGAAAAATCCTTGGAGTTTATCTGGGACGTCCTGTGGAAGGATGGAGTTATCAGAAGATCCAGGATACTTTTGATGAAGTAAAATATTATGTTCATGATAAAGCAGGGGTTCCGCTTATTGTAGCAGATGATGATATTTCCGGAACTTTTGGTTTTTTCAGGGCAATTGAAGATAATAACTATGACAGAAACCTTTCGGCAAAGGCATTCGGAGATACCTGGTTAAACTATATTATTGAAAACAGAACTATCCTCTGGTGGGGCGGACTTGGACGTTCTACAGAGCATACGGCTTTTCTGAATCTGAAAAACGGGATTGATGCACCGGACAGTGGTTCCATGAAAGTAAATGGAAAAACTCTTTCCGAACAGATCGGCGCACAGATCTTTATTGATGCGATCGCAATGGCATGCCCGGATGATCCGGATCTGGCAGTAGATCTGGTAAGAAAGGCAGCAAGTGTAAGTCATGATGGAATTGCTGTTCAGGCAGCCTGCCATCTGGCAGCACTGGAGGCAATGGCGTTTACAGAAAAAAATATAGATGTACTTCTTGACAGAGCGGCGAAATATGTAACAGATCCACTTCTTACAGAAATCATTGCTGATGTAAGAGATATATGCAGTAAAGAAAAAGACTGGAGGAAGGTCAGAGCATATCTTGATCCGAAATATGGCTATGGTGTATGGCCGGGATGCTGTCATATGGTTCCAAACCATGCAATGGTTATCGCATCTATCCTGCTTGGTGGAGATGATTTTCAGAAATCTATCAGCATTGCTGCTTCCGCAGCCTGGGATACAGACTGCAACGCCGGCAATGTAGGTGCTTTTAATGGAATCCGTCTTGGAATCGATGGGATCAATGCCGGAGCAGATTTCCGTACACCTGTGGCTGACCTTATGTATGTGGTAACTGCAGACGGCGGTTCTGTTGTTACAGATGCCGTACTTGAGACAAAAAGGATCGTAAATGCAGCAGCACATCTGGCAGGTGAAGAAGTCGAAATATCAGATGAAAGATATACTTTTGAATATCCGGGATCAATACAGGGATTTTCTCCATGTGAATTCGATCATGGCTGCGTCAGCAGGGTTACTGTACATAATAAAAATGAAAGCAGTCAGGAAAATGCACTGGCGATCAGCTGTGACTGTGTTGCCGATGGTGTGACAGCAAATGTGGCCACCCAGACATTCATTGATTTTTCCAAGGTTGCACTGAATTTCTCCACAGTAGCATCACCTACACTTTATTCTTCGCAGATCGTGAAGACAAAGGCGAGTGTGGAAGGGGACAAAGAAGTATTCCTTACACCATACATTCTTTATTATGACCTTGATAATCAAAGCCAGGTTATTTATGGAGAACCGTGGAAGCTTACTCAGGAAGTCCGGGAATTTGACTGGAAAGTACCGGATACAGAAGGTATGGCAATCTACAAGCTGGGTTATCAGATTTCTTCTGTAAAGAGATTCAGCGGAAATGTGTTTATCCACAGTATTGACTGGAAGGGTGCGCCGACGGATTTCGCACAGAGAGGAATGCTGATGACCTCTATCTGGAATACCAATCCGCTGTGGCTGGCAAGTTTTGCAAGTTCAGCAGCACAGTTTGCAGCTGATTTTAACCAGACATACTGTGTATCCCATCAGGAAGATGACGGTCTGGTAACAATCGGAACAAGGGACTGGAAAGATTATAAGGTAGAGTCAACTGTATATTATAACCTTCACAAAGCAGGCGGACTTGTTATCAGAAGTGCAGGACATAAGAGATACTACGGTGCTGTACTTACCGGTTATAATAAGGCTCAGATTTTTGTTCAGAAAGATAGAGAGCGCAGAATTCTTGCAGAAAAAGAGTATAAATACGAAGAAGATAAGCCGTACAGACTGGAGTTTGCTGCACAGGGCGATCAGTTAAGTTTCCTGGTAAACGGTGAAAATATTTTAACCACTAATGATGATACTTACTCATGTGGTGGGGCAGGTTTTACCATTTCCAGAGGAACCATGACCTGTGACAGCTTTATCGTACAGGGAGAATGAGATGAAATATATAATTGCTTCAACAGCAGTAACAGATGAGATTCATTTTGCTGACGGAAAAAGAGTGGAAAAAGTGGCCGGAGGTGCCGGAATCTATGCACTGTGCGGCGTGAAACTCTGGTGCGATGATGTAATGCTTGCCACAGGAGTAGGCGCGGATTTTCAGGGAATTTATGGTAAATGGTATGAAAAAAACCATATATCAATGGAGGGACTGATCATTAAAGATGAAAAAACACCTCACACAGTGATCAATTATTTTGAAGACGGTGAGCGTGAGGAGATCCCGCTTTATGGTGCAGACCACTACAAAAAGATTGAGACAGTACCGGAAGATCTGAAACCATACTTTGAAAGCGCAAAAGGAATTTATATTTTTAAAAACAGTAACGCCGAATACTGGAAAAAAATCATCGAATATAAGAAGAATTCCAGTACAAAGGTCATGTGGGAGATTGGAAGTGACGCAACCTGTCCGGAAAATTATCAGAATGTAAAAGATATTGCAAAGCACATGGATGTTTTTTCCATTAATCTTACAGAATCCAGAAACATGATGGGAAAAGATGATCTGGAAGAAATCATAAAAGAATATCAGAGTTTTGATATTCCGCTGGTTTTCCTGAGAAGAGGGGCGGCCGGAGCAGTGATGATAACATCTGAGGAAGTAACTTATGTACCTTCTCAGAAGAATGTAAATGTTGTTGATCCAACAGGTGGCGGAAACAGCTCTTCAGGAGCAGTTCTCTATGGTTTCTGCGAGGGATTTTCGCCGGAAAAATGCGGGATCATGGGAAGTATCTCCGCAGCAATGTGCCTTGGACAGTACGGGGTACCGGAAAAAATAACAGAAGAGATGAGACAGGAGGCGCTGAGCCGTGTTAAGTGACAAAATAAGACAGAAAGAATCTATAAAAGAGATTCATGAAAGATACAGCTATTACAACAATGTTCCGGAAAGAGGTCTTGTGATAAATAAAAGACCGGCGATGACGCAGATCGACCACGAAAAAGTCGGAGATTATGTACTTCTGACTGTCCGTGATCCACTGTGTGCATATGATGAAGACCCTGCAAAGAAGATAGCAGGACGTCTGGAAAATGCTGAACTGATCGGAAATTCAGGAATGTTTACCAGTTACAGTGGAACATATAAGGGGGCGAAGATCACTGTGGTAAGCGGTGGAAGCGGCTCTCCTGAAATGGAACTGATCCTTTATGATTTCATGGAATATACAGATGCGAGCACTTTTCTGAGAGTTGGTGGTTCCGGTGGTATAGGTGATGATGTTCGTCCGGGAGATGTTGTTATCGCAAGCGGTGTTGCAAGAGAAGAAGGAATGACGAAAGCCTATGTTCCGGCAGCTTATCCTGCAGCAAGCCATTATGAAGTTGTTGCGGCTATGGTACAGGCAGCGGAGACTCTGAAAGCACCGTATCATGTAGGAGTAACTTTATCTGTGGACAGCGACTTTGTTGGTGGTGGAAGACCAGGTGTAGGCGGTTACATGCAGCCATGGAATATTGAAATTGCAGGGATTTATAACCGTGCCGGAATCCTGAATGGCGACAGAGAATCAGCGGCTATTGTCACACTGTCAGCACTGTTCGGAAGACGTGGAGGTTCCATCTGTTCTGTTGCAGATAATCTTTGTACAGGAGAGAAATTTGAGGCAGGCGGCGGCCATAATTATGCGATTGATATTGCACTTGAAGGCTGCGCTGTACTGAACAAAATGGATCAGAAAAAACGTGAACTGGGAAAAAACAACTGGTTTCCGGAAATATAAAGTTAAGAAACAGAGAGATGAGGAAAACAATAATGAGTAAATATGATAATGCAATGAGCCGTCAGGTTGAAAGTCTTCCGGATCTTATTGAACAGCAGTATGAAGATCTGGAACCAAAAACACGAACAGTGCTTTCTTTCCAGGAGATTTTTAATATTCAGAGAATCGTTCTTACAGGCTGTGGAGATTCCTATGCAGCAGCAATGGCTACAAAACATGCATTTGAAATGCTGACTTCTATTCCGACAGAAGTTGTACCTGCCATTGAGCTGAGTCGTTTTTACTGCGAAAAACATATGGGTATTGACTGTCGTAATCCACTTGTGATCTCAGTAAGCAATTCCGGAACAGGTGCAAGAGTTTCCGAAGCAGTACAGAGAGCAAGAAAATATGGCTGCTATGTACTTGGTGTGACAGGGAATCTGGATTCTCCGCTTGCAGAATATTCAGACAAAGTGCTGGAGCTGGATATTCCGGGATTTGAAAGTGCACCTGGAACAAGGAGTTATCTTGTAAGTGTTATGTCTCTTCTGCTTCTGGCAATCCGATGGGCTGAGGTATGCGGAAAACTGACCCAGGATCAGGCAATGGATTACCGCATGGACATCAGAAATCAGGGAAAACTTCTGAGAGAACTTCTTCCGGAGATGGAAACAAAATGTGAGAAGCTTGCAGAAGAATGGAAAGATTTCCCGTGCTACGATTTTATCGGAGCAGGTTTTGATTATGCTACAGCATGGTTTGGACAGGCCAAAATTCTTGAAGCAACCGGAAAATTTGCAATGCATATCAACTCTGAAGAATGGTTCCATCTGAACTTCTTTGCGAGAGATGCAAAACATATGGGAACAGTCGTAGTTGCCAATACTACAAATCCGGCTATGAGCAGAAATCGTGAACTGCTGAAATATGCGAATGAACTTCACAGACCGCTTGCCGTTATCACAGACGGAGATGCTGCTGACTTCAATAATGAACCTGCAGAATACATCAAAGTTCCGGCACCGAAATATCCGATCTCGATGCCACTGACGCATTTTGTGCCTGTATGCCTGCTGGCAAGTTATATTTCTGTACTGATCGGCGAGAAATATGGAAGAGGATGCGAAGGTGACTGGTCATTCTGTGATGGCGGCTATTGCGTAAAAAACAGTGAGATCATTGTGAAATAGGGAAAAGGAGAGCATTGCAAAATGGCAGTTTTAAAAAATATAAAAATCTCAACAACTTATAATGAAGTACATGACATCACAGCAGATGTAAAAAAAGTAGTAGAAGAAAGCGGAATCCAGGAAGGAATCTGCATTGTCCACAATATGCATTCTACTGCCGGGCTTGCAGTTTTTTCTCCGTGGGATCCGGACGGATTTGTTGACCTTGATGAAGAGATCAGAAGACTGGTGCCTACCAGAATTGATTTCAAACATCAGCATGATACACCACAGGATGCAGCAGGTCATATCAAGTGTGCTTTACTGGGAGTAACAGAGACATTTATCGTACATAATGGAAAATTACTCCTGGGTGGTTCCCAGGGAATCTATTTCCTTGAATTTGACGGACCGAGAAACCGTGAATTTTATGTAAAAGTAGTTGAAGACAAATAAAAGAGGGAGGATATTTATATGAAGAAAATAATTCTTGACTGTGATCCGGGTATGGATGATTCCATGGCGATCATTATGGCTGCAAAATCTCCGGCAGTTGATCTGCTTGCTGTAACAGCAGTAAACGGAAACTATCCGGTAGATGTAACAAGTACAAATGCAAGAAAGATCATGGAACTTCTTGACATCACAGATATTCCGGTAGCAAGAGGAATGGAAAAACCGATCGTAAGAGAATCACCGAAAGATCCTTTTACACATGGAGTTGACGGACAGGCAGAAAACTTCCTTCCGGATCCGAAGCTTCCGTTAAGTGAGAAACATGCAGTAGATCTGATCATTGATCTTGTAAAAGAGAACCCGGGTGAGATTACTCTGGTTGCAACAGGCCCTATGAGTAATGTTGCCATGGCTATCACAAAAGCTCCGGAAATCAAACCGATGATCAAAGAAATTGTTGCTATTTCAGGTGCATTTGGATTAAATAAGTACGCATTTTTAAATGCGACAGGTGATACTCCGCAGAGTGAATGGAATGTTTATGTAGATCCTGAGGCTGCAAAAATTGTTTATGAGTCAGGTATTCCGCTTGTTGCACTTGGACTTGATGTAGCTACATATTTTGATGTCAATTTCACAGATGATGATATAAAACTTCTGGATGAAAGCGACAAAAAAGAAGCAAAATTCCTTCGTCAGGCGATTCGTTATAATGGAAACAGAGGATTTGATGCATACTGTACAGTAATTGACTGTATGGCAGTTGCGTATGCAATTGATCCGACACTGGTAGAGACAATGAAAGTCAGAGTTGGTGTAGAAACAAAAGACGGACTTACCCTTGGAATGACTGTCGTTGACAGAAGACATCATTTCGTATGGGAACAACTTCCGCTGATCGAGATTGGCTGCAATGCAGATTATGGACGATTCCTGAAATTACTTCTGGGATTGGTTCTGGAATAGGAGAGAAATACAGATGTACAGATATCAGCATGGTTTATTCAAAAAAGAAGCAATTTATATAGCAGGTCCGGAATGCTTTTATACTTATGGATATGATGCGCTTGCGGCAATGAAGGCACGTGCACATGCACTGGGATTCGGTGTTACACTGCCGAATGACCATCCTCTTGATATGGAAAATCCTGACAAACAGAAAAGAGCAGACAGTATTTTCGCAGATCTTGACAAGGTAATGAAAGAAACAACTGTCATTATTGCAGACCTGGAAGCATATCGTGGAGCAGAGCCGGACAGTGGATCTGTATATGAACTGGGAATGGCATATGCAAAAGGGGCAAGATGTTACGGATATACAAGGGATAAGAGAAGTCTTGCAACAAAGAATCAGCAGTCGTATCTGAAAGACGGAAAAGTATATGACGAACGTGGAAATATGATGCCGTATGCGGAGCTGCCTTTTTCACCTACGATCATTGGTTCAACCAAGATCGTAGAAGGTGATTTTGATGACTGTCTGAAAATGCTCATGACAGATATTGAGGAAGAATATAAATTCAAAGCAGGACGTGCTGTTCTGACGGATCATTCCCGCCATGTGACAGAAAAAGATAAAAAGAGACCACTGATCTATTTGTCCGGTTTTGAAAGATATGATGCAGATGGAGTGGAAGTTTTTGAAAAAATGAAAGAAATCTGTGCAGAATATGGATATGAAGCAATCTCCCCACTGGATCATGCACCGGGAGTTATGGACACAGACTCTGATAATCCATATATGAAAGCCATGAATTTATTTGACAGATTCCAGCAGCATGTAAGAAATTGTGATATTATTATAGCAAACCTGAATGACTATCGTGGATATGAGATCAATAATGATGTTGCTTTTGAATGTGGTATGGGATTTGAACTTGGCAAGAAGCTTTACGGTTACATGGATAACACAGATAAGCTGACCAACCGCATTCCTAGTCTGGGTGCAGACAGAGAGTATCGTGACCAGACAGGAAGTAACGTGGAAGATTTTGATTATCCTGCAAACCTTATGTTTGGAAGTTCAATGAAGATTTTTGAAGGCAAATTTGAAAGTATCATCAAGAAAGTCATTGAGGACGTGCAATAAAAGTCCTGGACGGCAGCCATGAATGAACTATGCTTGCATAGGTGAATTCATGGATATCGGACAGGTTAAACCTCATGAGTAAGTATGGCGATAGCCAGGATTACGAATGAGGTGGGCAGTTGTGGGAGTGCTATCAGCACGAAGCAACTGACCTTTTATTCATAGTAATGTCGCTGACAGGCGACATGTCCTAAAAGGAGGAAAATTTTATGAGTACACCACATAATAATGCCAGTGCAGGAGAGATTGCCGAAAAAGTACTTCTTCCGGGAGATCCCATGCGGGCAAAGTTTATCGCAGAAAACTTTCTTGAAAATGCCGTATGTTACAATGAAGTACGTGGTATGTATGGATTTACAGGCATTTATCGCGGCGAAAAAGTATCTGTTCAGGGTACAGGAATGGGAATGCCCTCCATGCATATTTATGCCAGTGAACTGATGCAGGTATATGGTGCGAAGAAACTGATCCGTGTTGGAACCTGCGGAAGCTTCAGAGAAGGAATCAATCTGAAAGATGTGATCATTGCAATGGCATCTACAACAGATTCCGGTATGAATAAAGACCGTTTCGGAAATATTTCCTTTGCACCGACAGCAAGCTTCAGACTTCTGAAAGCAGCATATGATAAAGCAGAAGAACTGAAGGTAAAAGCTGTGGTAAGTAATATTTTTACAAGTGATAAATTCTATGATGACCGTGGAAAAGAAAAAAATGCTCTTCTTGCATCTTATGGTGTGGCAGCAGTTGACATGGAAACCTGCGAACTTTATACACTGGCAGCAAAACATGGAGTGGATGCACTGACAATGCTTACAGTCAGTGATAATCTTCTGACAGGAGAGAAATGTACTGCTGAAGAAAGACAGACAACATTTAATGACATGATACGTGTGGCACTGGAGATTTAAACTGGTGCATATAAATGATTTTGGGCAGCTGGAGGAGGATATTATGAAGCGGCGTGTTTTTTTGGTCGTGCTGGACAGCTTTGGCATCGGATATGAACCGGATGCTGCTGATTTTGGGGATGTTGGCAGTAATACACTGTCATCTGTCATAAAGTCTGAGTTTTATCATACACCAAATATGAAGAAGCTTGGTTTCTTTAATCTTGACGGTGTTGAAGTTGGGGAAAAAGAGGAGAATGTGGCAGGAGCTTATGGAAGGATGCGTGAGAAATCCAGAGGAAAAGATACAACAGTGGGACATTGGGAAATTGCCGGCCTTGTGTCGGAAAAACCTCTTCCAACTTATCCGGACGGATTTCCGAAAGAAATTCTGGATGAATTCAGTGCGCAGACAGGGCGTAAGGTTCTGTGCAACAAACCATATTCTGGTACAGAGGTTATCAAAGATTATGGAAAAGAGCAGGTAGAGACAGGAGCACTGATCGTCTATACTTCAGCAGACAGTGTGTTCCAGATCGCAGCTCATGAAGATGTGGTACCTCTGGAAGAATTATATGACTGCTGCAGGATCGCAAGAAAAATCCTGGTGGGGGAACATGGAGTCGGAAGGGTTATTGCAAGACCTTTTACAGGTGAATATCCAAATTATGTGAGAACAGCAAACCGTCATGACTTTTCACTTGTACCACCGGCAGATACTATGCTTGACGTACTGGAGCGAAATGGATTTGATACCATCAGCATAGGTAAGATATATGATATTTTTGCAGGTAAGGGAATTCAGAAGAGCACTCCGACAAAAGGCAATACAGACGGTATCGGACGCTGGTTTGAACAGCAGAAAGAAGAGTTCGACGGAATCTGTTTCCTGAATCTTGTTGATTTTGATATGCTGTATGGTCACAGAAATGATGTGGACGGATACGCAAAAGCAGCTACTGAATTTGATGAAGCATTAGGGAAATTTATGGTACAGATGAGAGATGAAGATATTCTGATCATCACGGCAGACCATGGCTGCGACCCTGGATTCAGGGGTACAGACCATACGCGTGAATATACACCTATGCTGATGTATGGCAAAGAGGTCAGGGCCGGTGTCAATCTTGGAACAAGACCATGCTTCGGAGACATAGGACAGACAATCCTGGATATTTTCGGAATCAATGAGAAGCTGCAGGGTGAAAGTTTCTGGGCTGAAGTAAGAAAATAGACAGAGCAGGTAAAAGCCGGGACAGATGTGTGACCATCTGTTCCGGCTTTAATACGGTCAGGATTCCTGTTCCGGAGAATAGAAACATACCTGTTCAGGATCCTCCTCCCTGATCTGTTTACGTGCATGATTGGCAGCATCAATAGCCACCGAAGAACTGAGACAGTCAGGCATAATCTGGTAGATTCCGGTTCTTAGCTTAAGATCTGAACCTGGAAACATGGTTTCTGTCATATCAGCAAATTTTCGGTTGATATCATGTATGATCTGAGCACTCCGAGCTGTTTTCGTAAAACGCATAAACAGAATAAACTGATCAGCGACCACACGGGTAAAATATCCATTCGCATCAGCAGGCATTGTGGTAAGGATATAATTGGAAAACTCTTTCAGAACCTGATCACCGGCAGTATAGCCATATTTCTGGTTGAAATATTTGAAATTACGAAAATCTGTATAGATCATAAAATAGGAATCTGCATAGCCGCCGACAATGATTCTTTCTGTTTCTTCCTTGAATCTGGCGAAGGACAGAAGACCGGTCAGAGGATCATACCCCGGAGCGGAAACAGTTGGATTGACACTGTTAAAAGCATATCGTTTGGACATATGTGCAGAAATGATTTTTGAAAGTTCACCGAGCTGTTTGCGATCTTGTTTGGACCAGAATCTCGTAGCTGAACATACTACATAGGAGATGGCGCCGGTATATTTGCCTTCGCAGTACATGGCAGCACAAAGCACAGTTCTGGCACCGCCTTGCATAAGAAGTTTCTGAGCTCCTTCGGAATACATGTTCATGTTGTTGTGTTGAAGTACAGTAGTTCCATATTCGTCGTAACTGCGGAAAAGTGTCAGAAAATCATCTTCTGCGAAAACGGCCGGTTCATTGAGAACCGGAGGTATATTCTCACGGAGCCACTGGTACTGTCTGCTGGTGTTTTTGGTCTGGAGATCAGTCTGGATAATAGTAACTCTGTCCAGTTGAAAACGTATTCCGATGACTTTCAGCAGCATTTCCAGTGCTGAATCAAAACTGTTCTGCTTTTCAAACAGCTCAAAAGCAGTAGCAATGATATCGTTTCGCAGATATCTGCTGTCTATGGAATCTTCTGCCTCGGGAGCCGGAGATTTTAGTTCAAAGCGTCTGAGATTATCGCAGAAAACATAACGGTTTCTGCCGTGGATCTTTGCCTGATACAGTGCCCAGTCAGCGTTTTCAAAAAGCTGGTCATAGGAATAGCCGGCAATGTTTTCCGGAAGATAACAGATACCTACACTGCAGGTGATGAAAAACTCCGGTTTTGAAAATTTAAGTTTACGAATCATATGAATGAAATTCATTGATTTTTTTATCAGGTCCTGATGTGAAATCTCCTTCAGAAAAACAACGAATTCATCTCCGCCTGCCCGTACCAGGATATCTTTGGAACGGAAAAAAGTACGCATAAGTTCTGCAAACCGGGTCAGGACTTCATCACCAAAAAGATGCCCGTAATTGTCGTTGATATTTTTGAAATAGTCCATATCAATAACCATCATACCACAGGAAGAATAAGGGTCTTTTTCAGATAGATATTCACTGATAAGAATTTTACCGGTCTGTTGGTTATAGAGTCCGGTAAGTGAGTCTTTCTGCGCCTTTTCCTGAAGAATCTGTTCTTTTTTTCTTACTTTTGTTATATTTCTCATGGAACCAAGCAGAATGGAATCTGTCCCTTTGGGGAGTGTGTCTATGGAAATATTATGATACTCTCCTTCCGGAGTCTTTTTAACACGAATTTCAACAGGTCCCGGAATTTTTTCTTCGAGAAGTTCCTGAAGTTTCCAGAAATCATCCCGATGTACAAGAGAAACTCTGGCGGTATTGCGCAGTACGCCGGAGATTATATCTATGTTTTTCAGACTCGCATCGTACACGTTCATTTCGTCTGTTCTCTGAGAATAGGTGAACAGATACATCTGCGTATGCTGCATCAGAAGTTTCAGGATGTTTATAAGATGTGTATCTGAGGAAAAGATATCTTTCATAAAATCCCTCCTTTACATATATCATACTTTTTCAGTCAGAAAGAATATTTACATTTTATCATGTTGGAATCAAAACGTATATAGTTACTGTTCACTTCGTTCACAGGAACTTGGTCAAAATCCATTCCAAATCACTTTCGGTGATGGGATTTTGACCCGTATGTCTCGGGATTTTGCCATATTCATGGCAAAACACTTCGCGGGATATTACCTGTGAAAGTTCACCGTATATACCATGATGAAATGGCAGATTACGTAAATTGACAAGGCATTATATTGAGCGATATAATAATGATGTTGTTGTAACAACTTATGGAGCGGAGAAAATTGTATGAAAAAAAAGTCCGGCTTCAGTGTGGAGAATGTACAGAATGGACAGATAGTATAGAAAGAAGGATATATATGGATCTGATAAAAACAGCACTGGAAATGGGATTTTCTGATGCAGCTGTAATGGATACAGATAAACTTGTATTTGTACCTGAGTACAGACAGTTCTGTGTGGATAATCTCTGTGGAAATTATGACCTTAATCCGGCATGCCCGCCGGAAAGCGGTACAGTAGAAGAAATGACAGCACAGGCGCTGAGATATCCGAAAACTCTGGTTCTGCAGACAATACAGCCTCAGTCAGAAGATGCCAGGAAAGCAAAACTGAACCAGAACAAGATGACAGAAAAACTTGCTGAAGAAATGAAAAAGGCAGGCCACTCAGATATACTGATCATGAGTGCTGGCCCATATAAACATAATTCCTGTATGTCTGCATACTGTGTAGATGCACAGAAGATGGCAGACGCTGTAGGAATGGACTGCTGGAAAAACGATGATATGAATCGATTTTTTTCACAGATTTTATTTTTTGAATGTTTATAAACAATCAGGATTCTTTACGGCATTGCTTTTCAGATTGAATGGTTTTACAATAATAAAAGACATAAGGGTAATGAACCGTTAAAACACAGGAGGCTTTTCTATGGAAAGACACGCATTTGCAATGAAGATTAAAGACGGAAAAATGAATGATTACCGTAAGAAACTGGGCGAAATCTGGCCGGAGCTGACAGCATTTCTTGACCGCAATGAAGTAAGCAATTTCAGCATCTGGAATGCGGAAAATCTTATCTTCGGATATTATGAAAATAAAGATGGTGCGAAGCTGAGTGCAGATGAAAAAGCAGCAGCAGATGCTATCACAGCAAAGATCGAGGATACTTTTGACTGGATTTCCACACCATACAAAGATATGCGGCTGATGTATCATAACTTTGGTATTGTAAGAGAAAATAAGGAACTGATCCGTCACAGAATGTTTATGACAAAACTGAAAGACGGCTGCGAAGAAGAATACAAGGCACGTCATGATGGATTGATTGCTCAGAGGGGAGACACTGTAGATCCAGGTCCGGACAGCAATTTCAGCATCTGGAGCGCAGGCGGCTATATCTTCGGATATGATGAGATCGATACTACCATGGAAGTAGAAGAAACTGTAGAGTCCAGAGAACAGACAGTTGAATGGGAAATGCGTCAGCTTGGTATCATGGACTGGATCACAAATGATGTAGACTGGATGACAGGTGACGTTCACGCAGATGTAAAACGTCTGGCATGGCATAACTGACCTGAGGAAAATATATGACTAAGATCAAAGTTGCAGCGTTACAGATGCCTACAGTAGCAGATAAAATGGAAAACCTGAATACAGTTGGCAGATATCTTAAAAATCTGAAAAATGCTAAACCGGATTTTGTGATTTTGCCGGAAATGTTCTGTTGTCCATACCAGACAGAAAATTTCCCGGTTTATGCAGAAGAAGAGGGAGGACCTGTATGGCAGCAGCTTTCTTCTTATGCAAAAGAGTATGGAATCTATCTGATCGGAGGTTCCATGCCGGAAAAAGATGTAGAAAGAAAAGTTTATAATACTTCATATGTTTTTGACCGTCAGGGAAAGCAGATCGGAAAACACAGAAAAGCACATTTATTTGATATTGATATTAAAGGCGGACAGAGTTTCCGGGAATCAGATACACTGACAGCAGGAGACAGAGATACTGTTTTTGATACGGAATTTGGCAAAATGGGTGTGATCATCTGCTTCGACATTCGCTTTCCGGAAATGGCGCGTATGACAGTAAATGATGGCGCAAAAGTAATTTTTGTTCCGGCAGCATTTAACATGACTACAGGACCTGCGCACTGGGAGCTTTCATTTAGAGCCAGAGCATTGGATAATCAGATTTATATGGTGGGCTGTGCACCAGCGCGTGATACCAGCGCAGGGTACATATCCTGGGGACATTCTGTTGTGACGGATCCATGGGGAAAAGTTATCAATATGCTGGATGAAAAAGAGGGAGTTCTGATGGCTGAACTGGATCTGGATTATGAAGATGACGTAAGAGATCAGCTTCCGCTTCTGAAGAGCAGAAGACACGATATGTATAAGCTGGAAAAATTTTGTAAATGATAAAGATATGGCATAACATTATATACACAGCGGATATTTAACAGATTGGTCACATTTTTCCCACAAAGTAAACACAAATATCCCCTATACTTCTAACCATAAAAAGAAAAGAAAACAGAAATTCCAAGGAGGGGATTTTGATGAATGATATAAACAATATAATGATGAACAATAACCATGATGATAATGATCCAAAAGAAAGAATGAGAAAGAAAGTTAAAAAGGCAGCAGGAATTGCTCTCTGTGCAGTACTTGCAGGCGGACTTGCAGCAGGTTCTTTTGAAGGAATCAATACACTTACAGGCTGGAACAGCAGTACAGTAGAAGCTGCATCAAACAGCGAGAACAAGACTCTGCTTCAGACAAAATCCAAAAAAAATAAAGATAAAGACTCTGATTCTAAAGAGTCTGATTCCAAAGATGAGAAATCAGAAGATACATCAGATGAAACAACAGCAAAAGGCAGTCTGGATGTTTCCGATATTGCCGCAGAAGGAATGAAATCCGTTGTTTCTATTACAACGAAATCTGTTCAGGATGTTCAGGATTATCTTGGATATTACGGATTTGGCGGAAGTCAGGGTTATACCACTCAGCAGGAGGTTGAAGGAAGCGGTTCCGGTATCATTGTTGGTAAAAACGATGACAACCTTTTGATCGCAACAAACTATCATGTAGTTGAGGGCGCTGATACAGTTTCAGTTACCTGCATTGACGGTGAGACTTATGAAGCAACTGTAAACGGCTATGATGAAGATAAAGACCTTGCAGTAGTTTCTGTATCGATTTCTGATATTTCAGACGATACGATGGATCAGATTGAAGTGGCTACAATTGGAAGTTCTGATGACCTGAAGGTTGGCGAGCAGGTTATTGCAATTGGTAATGCACTTGGTTATGGCCAGTCAGTAACAACAGGTATCGTAAGTGCAAAGAACCGTAAACTTGATGAGAATGGTCAGGCAGATGAAGATTCTGACGGAACAAACCTGATTCAGACAGATGCAGCTATCAATCCTGGTAACAGTGGCGGTGCGCTTCTGAACATGAAAGGTGAGGTAGTTGGTATTAACTCCGCAAAACTTGCTTCTACAGAAGTTGAAGGTATGGGTTATGCAATTGCAATTTCCGACGTATCTGATGTTCTTGAAAATCTGATGAATGAAACACCTAGAGACAAGGTTGACAACCATGGTGTTCTGGGAATTACCGGTATGACAGTCAGTGATGAGGCTTCTCAGTATTATGGAGTACCGGAAGGTGTTCTGGTTGCAGAAGTTACAAAAGACAGTGCAGCTGACAAAGCAGGCATCAAAGAAAAAACAATCATTACTGAATTTGACGGTAAGAGAGTCCGCAGTATCGACACTCTGGTAGATATGCTTCAGTATTATAAACCAGGTGAAGATGTAGATGTTACGATCGAGGTTATTGATGGCGACGGATATAAAGAAAAAACAGTTACTGTAACACTTGGAGAAAATAAAGATTCTAATAAGGAATCAAAAGATTCTTCAGACAGTCAGGATTCACAGGACAGTGAAAGTCAGGCTGAGGAGAATGCAGACAGCCTTCTTCAGGACTGGGAGAACAATGCAGCAGACGGAACCTCTTATCAGAGATTCTTTGGTAATATGTGGTAATAATGTAATATATATAAACGGGAAAGGGCCGGCACTTAAGATGCGCCGGTCTTTTCTTTTGCATAAATGTCTGTTATACTGAAAAAAGATAGTAACTGTTCACAGGTAATATCCCGCGAGGTGTTTTGCCATGAATATGGCAAAATCCCGAGACATACGGGGCAAAATCCCATCACCGAAGGTGATTTGGAATGGATTTTGACCAAGTTGCTGTGAACGGAGTGAACAGTAAAAAAAGATATAAACGTGAGACGAAAGGCAGGTACCTGAAATGGAAAAAAGAAAAATTATTATAGACTGTGATCCGGGTGTAGATGATGCTCTGGCACTTGCCCTGACTGCAGCATGGAAAGACAGACTGGAAGTTCTTGCAGTGACTACAGTGAGCGGAAATCAGACAATAGAAAAAGTTACAGATAATGCTCTTAAACTTACTGAATTTTACGGACTTGATGTTCCGGTGGCACAGGGACTGGAAACTCCGATCATAAGAGAACCTCAGTATGCAGCGAACATTCATGGAGACAGTGGAATTGGTTATGCGGTGCTGCCTGAGACAGACCGTAAACCAGTGGAAAAAAAGGCTGTGCTTTATCTGTCAGATCTTCTTCTCGGACTTCCGGAAGGTGAAAAGATTACGATTGTTGCGACTGGTCCAATGACTAATATCGGTTTGCTGCTGAGACTTTTTCCGGAAGTAAAGGAACATATTCTTGAGATTATTTTCATGGGAGGATCTCTCTGTGGCGGAAATGTAACATTGTCTGCGGAATTTAATATTTATGTTGACCCTGAAGCAGCAGATATTGTGATCCATTCAGGAATTCCGCTGGTTATGTGTGGACTTGATGTGACAACACAGTGTACGTTGAAGCGAAATCATATTTTAAAAATGTGTCAGTCTGGAAATTCTGTAGCGCAGCTTTGTGGAGAAATGGTTGGATATGAGCTGGATAATACGGCAAGTGCTATCAGAGGTGAAGTTAATATACATGATGCAGTAACAATCATGTATCTGGTACATCCGGAGATTTTTACAGGAAAACGTATGATCCTGGATGTAGACTGTTCTGAAGGAAAATCAAGGGGAACAACAATGGGTGCTTTTTTCTGGTGGAAAAACGAAGAAAAAGATACCAATGCGCTAGTTTTAACAGATGAGGTTGATCAGGAAAAATTCCAGGAATACCTGATTTCTGCTCTTTATGAACTGGGAGCGTCGAAACAAAATAACTGAGAAGGACAGACACATGAACTATATTGTTTTTGATCTGGAATGGAATCAGAGCCCGGGCGGAAAAAAGTATTCTAACAGCCGTCTGCCTTTTGAAATCATTGAGATCGGTGCCGTAAAATTAAATGAACAGAGACAGAAAACGGACGTTTTTCAGCGCCTGGTGAAACCACAGGTCTATAACTGGATTCACGACAGCATTCATGAAGTGATTCATGTGGATTACAAAGATCTGGAAGAAGGCGATCCATTTCCACAGGTGGCAAGAGAATTTCTGGAATGGTGTGGGGAAGATTTTGCCTTTTTTACCTGGGGGAATCAGGATGTTATGGAACTTCAGCGTAATATGAAATATTATGGAATGCTTTCCATGCTGCCGGGTCCGGTCATGTATTATGATGTGCAGAAGCTTTTCGGCTTTCAGAATGGTGAAGTCCCACAGAGAAGAAGCCTTGAGTATGCTACAGATGTGTTGGGAATAAAAAAGGAAGATGATTTTCACAGGGCGCTGGCAGATGCTGTTTATACTGCACGTGTTCTGGAATATCTGGATATGTCTGTTGTCAGGGATTATCCTTCTGTAGATGTATATCAGAATCCACAAAAGAAAAAAGAAGAGATTTTTCTTTCTTATCCTGATCATGATGAATATGTATCCAGGGAATTTCCTAATAAAGAAAAAATTATGAGAGACAGAGAGATAACGAGTACAAAATGTCCGCACTGTCATCTTCCAGCCAAAAGAAAACTTCGCTGGTTTCAGAATAATTCCAGAGTGTACGAGAGTCTTTCGTTTTGTCAGAAACATGGATGGGTAAAAGGTAAGATCCGTATCCGTCATACGGATGAAGACGGGTATTATGCAGTAAAAACTTTGAAAAATATAGATGAAATAAAGGCAGAGGAACTCCGGCAAAAACGGGAGTCCCTCCGCCAGAAAAGACAGATAAAACGTCAATC
Source organism: Blautia sp. HCP28S3_G10 (assembly GCF_052065235.1). Taxonomy (NCBI): domain Bacteria; kingdom Bacillati; phylum Bacillota; class Clostridia; order Lachnospirales; family Lachnospiraceae; genus Blautia; species Blautia sp. HCP28S3_G10. The sequence goes on from NZ_JBQHUL010000003.1 coordinate 128,300, forward strand.
AGAAAAGCATATCTGATAATAATTGTTGTTGAACATATCTGGCAGTTCCTACCGGGTAACCATTATAGCTGTAAGTAGTGGTCAGAAGTGGGAGTCCTGCCGGATTTTTTGTTATTTTGTTTGCTGTTGTCAGGATGCTGGTATCTGCTCCGTTGGGTAATGTTACAGATACTCTGTAACGGTCCGATTTAAACAGACAGGAATCATCAGAAGTTTTGATGATATTTTTTTCGGAAGGCAGCTGTCTGGTAGAGACAAGATTCTGGTTCTTGGATACTTTTACTCTGGTAAAATTATTGAAACCGTAATCCAGGAGTGCTTTTGTATCGGAATAAGCACCGTTTACGGACTGAAGTACTACAGCTACAAGATAGGTTTTATTGCCTTTGGCGTATGTTACAAGGGTATTTCCCGCTGCCTGTGTGTAACCGGTTTTGCCGCCCAGGACACCATCGTATGCATGATCCAGTCCTTTCATCATTTTGTGATGATTCAGAAGATAACGTGTTTCTGTAAATTTGTTTGTTGGTGGTATTTCGTAATATTCTGTTGTTGCAAATTTACGGAAGGTAAGGTTCTTCCATGCTGCCCGGGCAATCTTTGCCATGTCATTGGCTGTTGTGTAGTGTTTTTCGTCCGGAAGGCCGTTAGGATTGTTGAAATGGGTGCTGGTGCAGCCCAGCTGACGTGCTTTCAGATTCATCTGTTCTACAAATTTTTTTACTGAACCGGAAGTCTGTTCAGCGATCGCAAGTGTCATCTCATTGGCTGACTGGAGCATTACGGCCATAAGTGCCTGTTCTATTGTAAATTCTTCGCCTGTGTCTGCGTAGATACTGGAGCTTTGGGTATCGGTGATCCCGTGTGCAGCAGTTTCTGACATGGCGAATTTATCGCTGGTGTTAAGATTTTCACATCCCAGGAGTGCTGTCATAATCTTTGTGATGCTGGCAGGATACTGGGCTTTGTCAGCGTTTTTGGAGTAAAGTATTGTGCCGCTGACCATATCCATCAGTACTGCGGATTCGGCTTCAATCTGTGGTCCCTGAGGCCATCCCTCGATGGAATCCGTGTCAGCAGGCTGATTATAGAATGCTGTATGTGGGTCAGGAGTCGGGGTGGCTGTTACCAGGGGCGCACCATATTCGTCTGTGGCGTATACGGGGGCTGTGGAGGCTGTTATAAGAGCAGCGCACAGGAGGCTGCCGAGAATACGCCGGAAGTTCTTTATTTTCATATTTATACCTTTCTTGTGTTGGGGGAAAATATATGTGATTAATTTACAGAAATACATATATAGAAGAAACAGAAAAATATCTGTGATATAAAACAACATGAGATATCTGGTATAAGGTTTGCTTGTTCGAGATTTCTGAAATACTAAGAATATATGATTTTGTTAAAAGCGCAAACAAAAATAGCAAACTCGCTTCGCTCAGACAGAGCGATTTTTGTCTGCAACACAAAATCCTATACACTAAGTATTTCGACGAAATCCCTCAGGCAAACCGTAACCAGATAGTCTCAGTTGTTTTGCTCTCAGGTATTGACTGATTTCTTCAGCTATATGTTATCTGTAAATATAAGCAGCATATTTTGGGGTTACAATATACTTCCCATAATTATACTGTAATTTGTGATATGACACAAGGGGCGAAACTGGTATGGTGTTCCTGCCGGCGTCAGCCGGTGAACCAATTTCGGGGTGGAGGGGAGGTATATTGCATTATGTGTGAGAGAAATTATATACATGAATAGTCAGCTGGCGTATGCGGATAACAGAGTTGAATGAATGTCTGTGCAGATTTCGTTAATGAGATGCAGGCAAGCTGATGCCACCGAGCCGCTGTCTGAGCCGTAAGGCGAGTTGCAGGCGAATGGCATCAAATAAGCGCATGCATCGAATTAGAAATCCAGCAATATTCGTGAAACCTGTTATCCGCATACGACAGCGTGAATTATTCGTGAATTATAAACTTAATCCTCCCATAAACATCAATACCTCCCCTTCGGAGTCCCTGAATAATATGTTAAATCTGGCAAAAACCCTTGACATCTGCAAAAATAACACCGTATAATAAAACAGCACATAAATAAGAAATAAAGCAAAGACGTAGATGGAGACAGTAAATCGAAGAGAACGCCCCAGAGAGCCGGGAGAAGGTGAGAACCCGGTGTCAGTAAATTCGATGGAAAATCACTCCGGAGTTGCTTTCCCGAAGAACAGAGGCACAGACACTATGACAGAAAAGTAAGGAAAGACGGTGATTCCGCCGTTAAGTGGAACATGTATCGGCATTTTGGCCCGTACAGTGTATAAGGTGGTGCGAACCAGTAGATTACTTTCGTCCTTTTACAGGATGGAAGTTTTTTTTGTATAATGCAAAATTATACCTACCCTGACAATTATTTTAAGGAGGAATTATTGTGTATCAGAAAGTAGATACGAACCTGAATTTTGTTGATCGTGAAAAACAGGTAGAAAAATTCTGGAAAGAAAACCATATCTTCGAAAAAAGTATGGAAGACCGCAAAGACGATCCGACATACATGTTTTATGATGGACCGCCGACAGCAAACGGCAAACCACATATCGGACACGTACTGACACGTGTTATCAAGGATATGATCCCGAGATACCGTACAATGAAAGGTTATATGGTACCACGTAAAGCAGGATGGGATACCCATGGACTTCCTGTAGAACTGGAAGTAGAAAAGAAACTTGGTCTGGACGGAAAAGAACAGATCGAAGAATACGGAATGGAGCCATTTATCCAGCAGTGTAAAGAAAGTGTATGGAAATACAAAGGAATGTGGGAAGATTTTTCTTCAACTGTTGGTTTCTGGGCTGACATGGATAACCCATACGTAACATATCATGATGATTATATTGAGTCCGAATGGTGGGCACTGAAAGAAATCTGGAACAAGAAACTTCTTTACAAAGGATTCAAGATTGTTCCTTACTGCCCACGTTGTGGAACACCTCTTTCTGCACAGGAAGTATCTCAGGGATACAAAACTGTCAAAGAATGTTCTGCTATCGTTCGTTTCAAAGTTGTTGGAGAAGATGCATACTTTCTGGCATGGACAACCACACCATGGACACTGCCTTCCAACGTTGCACTCTGCGTAAACCCGGATGAAACTTACTGTAAAGTAAAAGCAGCAGACGGATATACTTATTATATGGCAGAGGCACTTCTGGACAAAGTTCTTGGTAAATTTGGTTCTGAAGATAAACCGGCATACGAAGTACTTGAAAAATATGTTGGTAAAGACCTGGAATACAAAGAATATGAGCCGCTTTTTGCATGTGCAGGAGAAGCAGCTGCAAAACAGAAAAAGAAAGCTCATTTTGTGACAGCTGACAGCTATGTAACAATGAGCGACGGTACAGGTATCGTTCATATTGCACCTGCATTTGGTGAAGATGACAGCCGCATCGGACGTAACTATGATCTCCCATTTGTACAGTTTGTAGATGGAAAAGGTGATCTGACAGCAGAGACTCCATATGCAGGAATCTTTGTAAAGAAAGCTGACCCGATGGTACTTCAGGATCTGGATAAAGAAGGCAAACTTTTCGATGCTCCGAAATTTGAGCATGATTATCCACACTGCTGGAGATGCGACACACCACTTATCTACTATGCACGTGAATCCTGGTTCATCAAGATGACAGCAGTCAAAGATGACCTGATTCGCAACAACAACACTATCAACTGGATTCCGGAAAGCATCGGTAAAGGGCGTTTTGGTGACTGGCTTGAGAACGTTCAGGACTGGGGTATTTCCAGAAACCGTTACTGGGGAACTCCACTGAATATCTGGCAGTGTGAATGCGGACATATGCATTCTATCGGAAGCCGTCAGGAACTCTTCGAGATGAGCGGTGATGAAAAAGCCAAAACAGTAGAACTTCATCGTCCATATATTGATGAAATCACTCTTAAATGCCCGGAATGCGGTGGAACCATGCATCGTGTACCAGAGGTTATTGACTGCTGGTTTGATTCAGGAGCAATGCCTTTTGCACAGCATCATTATCCATTTGAAAACAAAGAACTTTTTGAAAAACAGTTCCCGGCAGACTTTATCTCCGAGGCTGTAGACCAGACAAGAGGATGGTTCTATTCTCTGCTGGCTGAGTCCACAATCCTGTTTAATCAGGCTCCATATAAGAACGTTATCGTTCTTGGCCATGTACAGGACGAAAACGGACAGAAAATGAGTAAGTCCAAAGGAAATGCAGTAGATCCTTTTGATGCTCTTGAAAAATATGGTGCAGATGCTATCCGTTGGTATTTCTACATCAACAGTGCTCCATGGCTGCCGAACCGTTTCCATGGCAAAGCCGTTCAGGAAGGTCAGCGTAAATTCATGGGTACGCTGTGGAATACTTATGCATTCTTTGTACTGTATGCAAATATTGACAATTTTGACCCAACTAAATATACTTTAGATTATGACAATCTTCCGGTTATGGACAAATGGCTTTTAAGCAAGCTGAATTCCGTAGTAAAAACAGTAGATGAATGTCTGGGTAACTACAAGATTCCGGAGAGTGCAAGAACACTTCAGGATTTTGTTGATGAGATGAGTAACTGGTATGTAAGAAGAAGCCGTGAACGTTTCTGGGCAAAAGGTATGGAGCAGGATAAGATCAATGCTTATATGACTCTGTATACTGCACTGGTAACTATTTCCAAGGCAGCAGCTCCTATGATTCCGTTCATGACAGAAGAAATCTACCAGAACCTTGTAAGAAGCGTTGACAAAGATGCTGTCGAAAGTATCCATCTCTGTGACTTCCCGAAAGTAAAAGAAGCGTGGATCAACAAAGAACTGGAAGATGACATGGAAGAACTGCTGAAGATCGTTGTTCTTGGACGTGCTGCAAGAAATACAGCAAATATTAAGAACCGTCAGCCGATCGGAACCATGTATGTAAAAGCTGAAAAAGAAATGGGACAGTTCTACACAGATATCATTGCAGATGAACTGAATGTAAAAGAAGTTGAATTTGCAAAAGATGTAGAATCCTTTATTTCTTACAGCTTTAAACCACAGCTTCGTACTGTTGGACCGAAATACGGCAAACTTCTGAATGGTATCCGTAAGGCACTGTCAGAGATCAATGGAACAGAAGCTATGAACGAACTGAGATCCAAAGGTGTCCTGACACTGGATATTGACGGAAACAAGGCAGAACTGACTGAAGAAGACCTGCTTATCGAGACTGCACAGACAGAAGGTTATGTAACAGAAACAGATGGAGATGTTTCTGTAGTCCTTGACACAAATCTGACACCGGAACTGATCGAAGAAGGTTTTGTACGTGAGATTGTCAGCAAGATTCAGACAATGAGAAAAGAAGCGGGATTTGAGGTTATGGATAAGATTCACATCTATGCAAAAGATAATGAACGCATTCTTGAACTCATGAAGAATCACAAAGAGGAGATCATGTCCGAAGTACTTGCAGAGGATGTTACTCTGGGAGAAACAGAAGGATATGTAAAAGAATGGAACATTAACAAAGAACCAGTTGTTCTTGGTGTTGCAAAAATGTAATGAAGTCATGCCCGGCATATAACCGGGCATGATTCGCTAAATTGGGGGTAATAAAAAGGCGCAGCACTGCTGCACAACAAGGAGGAAATGTGATGATCGATAAACAGTTTAAAAAAGAAGCTTTCAAAAAAAGTGTAAAAGAAAACGTTAAATTCCTTTACCGCAAAAAACTGGAAGAAGCTACTCAGGAGCAGATCTTTCAGGCTGTATGCTACACCGTAAAAGATGTTATCATTGATAACTGGCTGGGAACACAGAATGCATATAAAGAACAGGATCCAAAGACTGTTTATTATATGTCAATGGAATTCCTTATGGGTCGTGCCCTTGGAAATAACCTGATCAACCTTACTGCATACAAAGAAGTAAAAGAAGCACTGGATGAACTTGGACTGGATCTTAATGTGATCGAGGATCAGGAACCGGATCCGGCTCTTGGAAACGGTGGACTGGGACGTCTGGCAGCATGCTTCCTGGATTCCCTTGCAACTCTGAATTACAGTGCATATGGATGTGGTATCCGTTATCGTTATGGTATGTTCAAACAGCAGATCAAAGACGGATATCAGGTAGAAGTACCGGATAACTGGCTGAAAAATGGATATCCATTCGAACTTCGTCGTCCGGAATATGCAAAAGAAGTACATTTTGGTGGATACGTTGATGTAGAATATGATCCTGCAACAGGTTCCAACAAATTCGTACACAAAGGATACCAGGCAGTAAAAGCAGTTCCTTTTGATATGCCAATCGTTGGTTACAACAACAAAATTGTAAATACTTTAAGAATCTGGGATGCAGAGCCAATTGTTGATTTTGAGCTTGATTCCTTTGACAAAGGTGATTACAAAAAAGCTGTTGAGCAGGAAAACCTTGCCCGCAATATTGTAGAGGTACTTTATCCTAATGATAATCATATGGCAGGTAAAGAACTTCGTCTGAAACAGCAGTATTTCTTTGTATCTGCAAGTCTTCAGGCAGCAATTGACAAATATAAGAAAAACCACAAAGATATCATGAAGCTTCACGAAAAAGTTACTTTCCAGATGAACGATACTCATCCGACAGTAGCTGTAGCAGAGCTTATGAGAATCCTTATGGATGAAGAAGGTCTCGGCTGGGATGATGCATGGTCAGTTACAACTAAGTGTGTAGCTTATACAAACCATACAATCATGGCTGAGGCACTTGAAAAATGGCCAGTTGAGCTGTTTTCCAGACTTCTTCCACGTGTATATCAGATCATTGAAGAGATAAACCGTCGTTTTATTCTTGATATTCAGGCTAAATATCCTGGAAATTATGATAAGATTAAGAAGATGGCAATTCTCTATGATGGACAGGTAAAAATGGCACACCTTGCAATTGTTGCAGGTTATTCTGTAAACGGCGTTGCAAGACTTCATACAGAGATCCTCAAGAAACAGGAACTGAAAGATTTCTATGAAATGATGCCTGAGAAATTTAACAACAAAACAAACGGTATTACCCAGAGACGTTTCCTTCTTCATGGAAACCAGCTTCTTGCAGATTGGGTAACTGACCATATCGGACCGGAATGGATTACGGACCTGTCCCAGATCAGCAAACTGAAAGTTTATGTTGATGATGAAAAAGCTCAGCAGGAATTCATGAACATCAAATATCAGAACAAAGTACGTCTGGCAAAATATATCCTGGAACACAATGGAGTAGAGGTAAATCCACGTTCTATCTTCGATGTTCAGGTTAAGAGACTTCATGAGTACAAACGTCAGCTTCTGAATATCCTTCATGTTATTTATCTGTATGATCAGATCAAGAAACATCCGGAAATGGATTTCTATCCGAGAACATTTATCTTTGGTGCAAAAGCTTCTGCAGGTTATGCACGTGCAAAGAAAATCATTAAACTCATCAACTCTGTAGCTGATGTTGTGAATAATGATGCGTCTATTGAAGGTAAACTGAAAGTTGTATTCATCGAAAACTACCGTGTATCTAACGCTGAGATGATTTTTGCAGCAGCAGATGTCTCCGAACAGATTTCTACTGCAAGTAAAGAGGCTTCCGGTACTGGTAATATGAAGTTCATGCTGAACGGTGCTCCGACTCTGGGAACCATGGACGGTGCAAACGTAGAGATCGTAGAAGAAGTAGGACAGGAAAATGCATTTATCTTCGGTCTTAGCGCAGATGAAGTTATCAACTATGAAAACAATGGAGGATATGATCCGAGAGTCATCTACAATACAGATGATGAGATCCGTCAGGTACTGACAGAACTTGTAAACGGTACATTCTCCAGTGATACAGAGCTGTTCCGAGATCTGTACAATTCTCTCCTGAACCAGAACGGCGGAGAAAGAGCAGACCAGTATTTCATTCTTGCTGATTTCCGTTCTTATGCAGCTGCTCAGAAGAAAGTAGAAGAAGCATATAGAGATGAAAAAGGCTGGGCTCGTATGGCTATGATGAACACTGCATGCGCAGGTAAGTTCACATCAGACAGAACTATCCAGGAATATGTAGATGATATCTGGCATCTGGATAAAGTTTTTGTGAAATAAAATATCTGAAATGATTCATAACCCTTATGAATGGTGGCGACACTGTTTATAAGGGTTATTTTTTAAATAAAAAACTGACAACATTCGACATAAATAAAGTACAAATTGTGCCATTGCATCAACAAATGGCTGTATGAGAATCTTAAAAAATTATATGGGATCTGAAAAGATCTGTTAAATCAACTTATATCCGGGAGCGTTATGGATGAAAGATGCCGGATGCTTCTGGACTTCCTGTACTCCCTCGGGCTGATGCCTTTTACCCGTGTGAAGACTTTGGAGTAATAATTGGGATCGTTAAAGCCGGATTTTCCGGCGGCAAGTCCTACGGATTCACCGGCATTCAGATATTCAAGACTGCGCTCAATCCGATATTCCTGCAGGAAAGAAAACAATGTAGTATTCATATGTCTTTTGAAAAGCCTCGTGCATTCACTTTCACAGAGATGTACATGGTCAGAGATATCCTTTAAGGAAATATGATTCATATAATTCTGCTCAATATAAGTAATGATTTTTTTGAAGCGTTCATATTCTACGAGATCTGTATTTGTAGAAACAGGCTGAAGTGGAAGATGCTCTGCCAGGAGCCGCCACATGCTCTGCAAACATATGGAAATATCAAGTTCGTAGAATTCCGGGCGTTTTTTATCCAGGGTAATAATTTTCAGCATATAGTTACGAAAGGAAGCATGCCAGGACTGTGACTGGTCAATAAGAATAGAACAGACCGAAAGATTCTGAATGACCGGTTCTACGTACTTTGTGTAGATGGTACTCTGATAAAATCCATAGATCAGTTTCGGATCAAAGGTAACCGGAATATAGGAACAGTCCTCGTGATTTTCCATCAGACCTGCATGAAGGACATTGGAATTATTAAAAATAATATCTCCTTTTTTCAGATGATAAGTAAGATTATTTATCTTATAACACATGGAACCGCTTTTGATATAGGTGATCTCGATCTCTGGATGCCAGTGCCACATAAAAGAACCTGATTCATATTGAGAAAGGGTGTGGTAGCTGACAAGGAACGGAAAATGGTCATTGCCATGTTTTTTTAATTCTTTCTGAAACTGGTTTGTGACGATCTGCATGTGATTCCCTCCGGATAGACTACTATTCGCATAAAATTACTTTTATTATACATAAAAATGCATATAAAACGCAATATTTTACCTGTTTTTCGCAGGTTATTTAAGGTAATAAAAAAGAAAAATAATATAATATGATATAGAGATGTACAGAAAGAAAATATTGTGAGATAATAAAAACAGAGGAATTGTTTACAATTCGCAGAACAGTCAGTTATCGTAAATATATCAAAGGAGAGGGAAAATGAATTTACCAGAAAAAGAGAATCTTCAGAAAATCTATGGGGAAACAGAAACCAGTACTGCACGTTTTCAGAATCTTGCAGATCAGTTTGCAAAGATTTACGGACATGATCATGCAGAATATTTTACATCACCGGGAAGAACTGAGATCATTGGTAACCATGTAGACCATAATGGGGGAAAGGTTATTGCCGGAAGTATCAATCTGGATACTATTGGGGCAGCTGCACCGAACGGAACACAGGAAATCCATATTACCAGTGAAGGATACAGAGATGAGATCGTGGTAGATCTTACGAAACTGAGCAAAAACAATTACGGAAAGGGAACACCGGCACTTGTGGCAGGAATGATGGAAGGCGCACAGAAAAACGGTTTCAAAACTGCCGGATTTGATGCTTATGTGAGCACAAATGTAATTGCAGCAGCAGGTGTCAGCTCTTCTGCATCATTTGAGATGCTGGTCTGCACGATCATCAATTACTTCTTTAACGAAAACAAAATGACATATACAGATTATGCAAAAGTTGGTCAGTATGCAGAGAATGTATACTGGGATAAAGCTTCCGGAATGATGGATCAGATGGCTTGTGCAGTAGGAGGTCCGGTACTTTTTGATTTTGCTGACAGAAACGATCTGAAATACAGCAAACTTGATTTTTCTTTTGGAAAGTTTGGTTACAGACTTGTGATCGTTAATACCGGAAAAGGACATGCAGATCTCAGCCGTGAATATTCTGAGATTCCGGAAGAGATGAAGGCAGTTGCAAAAGAACTTGGAGTGGAACTTCTGCATGAAATAACACAGGAAGAACTTCTGAAACACTGCAATGAAATTGAAGATGACAGAGCTGTTCTTCGTGCACTTCATTTCTTTGGAGAAAATGCCCGCGTAGAAGAAGCCGTTGAAGTTATCGAAAAACAGGAATACAACAAACTGTTAGAGCTTATGAATGAATCAGGCAGATCTTCATGGGAACTTCTTCAGAACTGCTATACAATGAAGGACTGTCACGAACAGAAGATCACACGTACACTTGCACTGACAGAACTTTTCCTGAAAAAAATCGGCGCAGGTATCTGCCGTGTTCACGGTGGTGGTTTTGCAGGTGTCATCATGACAATCGTTCCGGAAAAAGAAATGCAGAATTATGTTGATTATATTGCACAGTTTGTTGGCAGAGATAACGTTTATCCAATGGATATTCGTGCTGTCGGAGCTGCACATATCGGATAAAAGCTGTATGGTCGCAGGCTGATCAGACATCATTTTGTAATCAGTATCATAAGGTATCGTAAGAACAGAGATAGAGGAATCTGTTTTTATGGTACCTTTTTTGGTCTGGCTGAAGAAACTTTTCGAATTCATAAACAGAGAGGGCGCAGATGGTCACAGTAAGTCTTTGCATGATCGTAAAAAATGAGGAAAAAGTACTTGGCAGGTGTCTGGATTCTGTTGGGAAAATCGCAGATGAGATTATTATAGTTGACACCGGCTCGACAGACAGGACAAAAGAAATTGCGGCGAAATATGGTGCAAAAATTTTCAATATGGAGTGGCAGGAGGATTTCTCTCTGGCCCGGAATCTTTCTTTTTTAAAAGCTGAAATGGATTACTGTATGTGGCTTGATGCAGATGACATTATCAGGGAAAGTGAAATGCTAAAACTGCTCCGATGGAAAGTGGAAACAGATGGATCAGCTGACGTACTGCTGGTCAGATATGTGGCAGCATTTGATGAAAAAAGAAATCCAACTCTTGTCTATTATCGCGAGAGGCTTATAAAAAACAACAGTGGTTTCAGATGGCAGGGACGGGTGCATGAAGCAATACAGGCGAGAGGTAAAGTTGAATATCTGGATTGTGAAATAGAACATCACAGTATAAAAACAGAATATTCCAGAAGGAATCTTTCCATATATGAAATGATGGAGAAGAAAGGAGAACCCTTTTCTGCAAGGGACAGATTTTATTATGGAAGAGAGCTGTTTTACCACAGGAAGTATGGGGAAGCGGTGGATAACTTCCTGAAATTCTTGAATTTATCGGAGGGATTTGTGGAAAACCAGGTAGAAGCGTGCAGGCTGGCAGCGAAATGCTGTTATGCACTGAAAAAAGATGCAATGGCGCTGGAGTTTCTTTATCGTGGACTGACGTACAGGCTACCTTCCGGAGAACTCTGCTGTGATATAGGACAGCATTTTTTTGAAAGAAAAAGGTGGGAACAGGCTGAGTTCTGGTACAGAAATGCGCTGCAGGTACCAGAAAAAACAGAGGCAGGTGGTTTTACAGAAAAAGACTGTTATGGATATATTCCCTGTATCCAGTTAAGTGTCTGTCATTACTGGCTGGGTGATATGGAAAAAGCCCGGGATTATCACAGACGCGCAGGAAGATACAAACCTTATGGAAAAGAATTCCTGAAAAATCAGCAGTACTTTGAACAACCGTTGTAAGTAACGGGAACAGTAATATTTGATCGTGCATATGTTAAATAGTGAAAACTCTTAACAGGAGCATATATATGGATTTTTTCAGAAAAAACAGAGAAGCTGACTGCGAGAGCCAGAGTTGCTGTAACTGCGGCTGCCCCGGTCCGACAGGCCCTATGGGACCAAGAGGATGTCCGGGAGCGACAGGCCCGCAGGGCCCACAGGGATTGCAGGGAATTCAGGGTCCGGCAGGTCCGCAGGGAATCCAGGGAATTACCGGAGCAACTGGCCCGCAGGGAATCCAGGGAATTACCGGAGCAACAGGTCCGCAGGGAATCCAGGGAATTACCGGAGCAACCGGCCCGCAGGGAATCCAGGGAATTACCGGAGCAACAGGTCCACAGGGAATCCAGGGAATTACCGGAGCAACAGGTCCACAGGGAATCCAGGGGGTTACCGGAGAAACGGGAGCGACAGGTCCAACCGGCCCGGCAGGCACCGTAACACCGGCAGCTGCTGTGGCAGATGCTGCAAGTGTGGAAGATGTAGTTGAACAGTTTAATGTGCTGCTTGCAAATATGAGAGAAGCGGGATTATTGGCGAGATAGAAGAAAAAAACGGTATAGCAGGCGATATGACCTGTTATACCGTTTTTTTTATACCAGTTCTTTATTTTTTCTGAGGGTTTCCAGAATAATATTTCTGGTGTATTCACCCAGATGTTTCTGATCTTCTTTAGACAGATCCTTCACATAGATTGGTTTTCCATATTCAAGAACAACATGTGTGGATTTGATCTTTGGCATATGTGCCTCAAAAATTTCAGCAGTGTTATTGATGGACATTGGAATGATGGCACAGCCACTCTTGGTGGCTATTTTGAAGCTTCCTTCATGGAACGGGAGCAGTTCTGTTTCGTCCGCACTTTTGCTTCTGGTTCCTTCTGGGAAGATGCAGATGGAAATGCCGGATTTGACTTTTTCAATAGCTGTAAGGATGGTTTTCAGTCCCTGCTTGATATCTTTGCGGTCAAGGAAAAGGCAGTGAAGATAACGCATCCAGTTGGAAAGAAGTGGATAATGTTCCATTTCTTTTTTGGCGATGTAGCCGGTTCGGATCGGGCAGCGGCTGTAAGTCAGTACGATGTCAAAGTAGCTGCGGTGATTGCCGATGTAAAGGACAGGAGTATCTTTTGGAACATTTTCTTCTCCAATCACGGTGACTTTGGTTCCGGCAACCCACAGGATAAATTTGAAAACAGTCTGAATGATACGAAGAGAACTGATTTCTTTCGTCTGAGGTGAAAACTTTCCGATGATCCATTCGATGATCAGAATGGGAATGGAAAGAATAAGAAAACCGATTACAGTGATCGCAACAAGTATAAACCGGATCATGATAAATTCCTCTTTCTGTTTATTTTGCAGTACAAAAGATTGGAAACTGCGATATCTTTTTAATTATATCATTAAAAAAAATAGTTGCAATAATTCTTTTGGCTTCCACATAGAATATGTATATATGAGGTGAAATAAAAATGAAGAAAACGGTTATATTGTGGTTGTGCATGATGGTAATAACGATTATGACAGGATGCCAGATGATAAAAATTGAAGAAGGAAACAGAACACCTCTTGAATATACGATTGTAGAAAACAATGCGATTCCGGAAGAGGCAGCCAGTCTTATAGAGGAAAAAAAGGCTGCGGAATTTCAGATGACATATCAGAGAGGAGAGGATTTATATCTGATACGGGGATATGGAAAACAGATGAGCGGAGGTTACAGTATTCAGGTTACAGATCTGTCAGTTTCGTCCTCGGCAGTTTTTTTCTGTACAAAACTTGTGGGTCCGGATGAGGAAACTGTGGGAGGAGAACCATCTTATCCGTATATTGTTGTAAAAACCGGATACAGAGATGTGCCTGTTGAATTTCAGTAGATCAGATGTGAGATGACTCCCACCTCTTTATGTGGCGAGGAGCAAATTAGTATCAGTGGTGGGAGTCAATCCCCCATCTGATATATTAATAAGCGGATTGTATAGAAGGAGGTATTGTGGTGGAACTGAAAAAAGAAGATGTACAGGTATTGCGAAAAAAAAGTGAAGCGACGACGCAGGTGACTTTTGATGTTGATTATAATGTTCCTGATGTAAAGCCTGATATTGGCAGGATGATCCAGAATAAAGGAAAAATTTCCGTGGATGAGGTACGTCTTAATGATGGTCATGCTTTTCTGAAGGGAAACCTTCATGTTGATCTTCTCTATGTGGAAGATGGTGAAGGAAAGGTATGCAGTCTTACAGCTGTACTCCCGATGGAAGAAACTCTGAATCTTGAGGGAATTGCAAATGGTGATAAAATGTGCCTGAAGTGGGAGATTGAAGACCTCAGTCTGCATCTGATACATTCACGGAAGCTAAACATAAAAGCAGTTGTTACACTGGCGGCTTCCGTAGATGAACTGACAGGAATCCGTCTTCCCGAAAACACGGATGATGACACTGTTTCTGTAAAAAAGAAGCAGATGAAACTTCTGAGTCTGTCAGTACATAAAAAAGATACATTGCGTCTGAAAGAAGAAATAACACTGGCATCGAATAAACCTAATATTGCGGAACTTCTATGGTATACGATGGAGATTCGGGGACTGGATCTCAGACCGGAAGATAATACGATAAAAGCCAAAGGTGAACTGGCTGTTTTTGCTATGTATACAGGTGAAGATGAAGATAATGCAGTCCAGTGGCTGGAACATTCAATTCCTTTTTCAGGGCAGGTGGAATGCAGTGGCTGTACTTCGGAAATGATACCGGACATAGAATCAGCAGTGATCAATCAAAGCCTGGAAGTAAAACCGGATGCAGACGGAGAAGAAAGAATCCTTCAGGCAGATGTTGTGCTGGAACTGGATATGAAAATGTACAGAGAAGAAAATCATGAGGTGATCCTGGATATTTACACACCATTCAGACAGTGCATACCGGAAGGCAGGCCCGAGATACTGGAAAGCCTTCTTATACGGAATTTTTCAAGATGTCGTTTGTCTGATCGTATAGAGGTAAAGGAAACACAGGGCAAAATTCTTCAGCTCTGTCACAGTCAGGGCAAAATAAAAACGGATAAAACAAAGATCATAAAAGATGGGATCCAGGCAGAGGGCGTTTTACTTCTCAAGATTCTATATATTGTGGGAAATGATGCAATGCCGTTTTATTCTATGGAAGCAATGATTCCTTTCAGTCATGTAGTGGAAGCCAGAGGAATAAAGGAAGGATGCAGATATCATCTTCATACGGAACTGGAACAGCTGTCTACTACAATGCTGGACAGCAATGAAATCGAAATCCGTGCAACTGTAGGACTGAATGTGCTGGTCATCTGCCCACAGGAAGAAATGATCATAGATAAAGTAAAAGAGGAGCCTCTTGATAAAGAAAAAGTCAGGAGTATGCCAGGCATTACGGTTTATATAGTAAAATCAGGAGATACACTGTGGGACATTGCGAAGAAATTTTACACGACTGCGGAAGAAATATGCAGGGTAAATAATATTGAAAATCAGCAGATATCGGAAGGTCAGCCGCTCCTGTTGATTAAAAAAGTACAGGAATGATACTTGAAATTCATGTTATAATCAGATAAAATACAGGTAAAGTTATATTGTATACAAAGTACAAAGAAACATAATGAGAGTTGTTGTGACTACAACTAAAATTTCCAAAGATAGAGGGTATGCTTATGCGTCTTCGTGCAATGGCAAAAATTAATCTGGGTCTGGATGTACTCCATAAAAGAGAAGATGGATATCATGAGGTCCGTATGATCATGCAGACAATTCAGATGTATGATGTGTTGGATATAAGAAAGAGAAAGGAGCCGGGAATTTCTCTGTCCACTAATCTTCCGTATATTCCGTCTGATGAGCGGAATCTGGTATATAAGGCTGCGAAGCTTCTTATGGATGAATTTCAGGTAAAAGAAGGCATTGATATGAAGCTTACAAAATTCATTCCGGTCGCAGCAGGAATGGCAGGTGGAAGTTCTGATGCGGCTGCAGCTTTTGTAGGTATAAACCGTATGTTTCAACTGGGGCTGAGTGAGCAGGATTTGATGGACCGTGCTGTTCAGATTGGTGCAGATGTGCCGTATTGTATAATGAGAGGTACAGCTCTGGCTGAGGGAATTGGTGAAAAACTGACCAGGCTGCCGCAGATGCCGAGATGTTATGTACTGGTAGGTAAACCGGGAATTAATGTTTCCACAAAACTTGCCTATGAAAATCTGAATCTGGAATCTGTCAGTGAACATCCGGATATAGATGGCATGATATCTGCTATTGATGAGAGAAATCTGCATGGAATTACTTCCAGAATGCAGAATGTATTTGAACCAGGCATTATCCGCAGTTATCCTGTTATACAGGAAATCAAAGACCTGATGGAAAATGAGGGTGCTTTGAAAGCAATGATGAGCGGAAGCGGGCCAACTGTATTTGGTATTTTTGACAATCGTGCTAAAATGGAAAAAGCAGCAGATAAGCTCCGCAAAAGCCATCTTGCAAAAACTGTTTTTGCAACTACAATATATAATCGAAAACAGAGGATCTGAGTAATGTCCGGGAGCAACGAAGAGGAGGAAAATAACAAATGATAAATGATTTTTCAGTTGATATGGATGAGTATCTGCCTTTACGTGATGTTGTTTTTAATACACTTCGTAAAGCAATTCTGAAAGGAGAGCTGAAGCCGGGCGAAAGACTGATGGAGATTGCTCTGGCAGAACGTCTGGGAGTAAGTCGTACTCCGGTACGTGAAGCTATGCGTAAGCTGGAACTGGAGGGGCTGGTAGTAATGATTCCCCGAAGAGGGGCGCAGGTTGCCAATATTACAGAAAAAGATCTGAATGATGTTCTTGAGGTGCGTATTGCACTGGAGAATCTTTCTATAGAGAATGCATGTGCAAGAATGACAGAAGAGCAGCTTGCCGAGTTGAAAAAGGCAGGAAGATACTTCGAAGAGACGATCAAAGAAGGAAATCTGGTTAAACTTGCAGAAGCAGATGTGGCTTTTCATGAAGTAATCTACAAGGCCTCTGATAACAGAAGACTTAATCAGGTGCTGAATAATCTTCGTGAACAGATCTACAGATATAGAGTAGAATATCTGAAAGAAGAAGAAACAAGGAATGTTCTTGTAAAAGAGCATGAGGAGATATATGAGGCAATAAAAAACCGTGATGTAAAGAAAGCACAGGAGATCAGCTTTCGTCATATTGAAAATCAGAGAGAGGCAATTATCCGCTCTATCAGGGCAGAAGCAGATACCCGCAGTAAATAATAAAATTGTAATTCAGCAACATAAAAACAGCATAATCCGGATATCCTAAAAGAGATGCATGTAAAGTGTATCTCTTTTTTTATGATACCAGGATTGAGGGAATGCGTAGCATGGAACAATCCGTGGGTATCATATTTCTCATATACCAGGGAGGCTGTAATGGTTAAGAAGATAAAAATCTCAGATAATATAAAGGAAAATGAAAAATATATACGTGAGAGGTGCAGAAACTGTGCGGATATTCTGATACGTCCCATGCGTCTTGGTGAGGAAAATAAGATTGACTGCCTGATGGTTTATATAGAAGTTGCGGTTTCAAACATGATGCTGGACGATTCTGCGCTGGGAAAAATGATCAATCATTTCTGGGAGATTGCACCAGATCAGATACAGGAGTTTGTCAGAAATAACAGTCTTGGAATTGCAGATGTAAAAAAGCTTGAAGATATGGAAGAAGCAATCCGTGCACTTCTAACAGGTAATGCAATATTTTTTATTGACGGATATAATAAGGCAATGAAAATTTCCAGCAAAGGTTATCCATCGATGGGAGTATCTGAAGCGGAATCAGAAAAGGTTCTTCGGGGATCCAGAGAGGGCTTTTCAGATTCTGTAAAAACAAATTCTGCGCTTGTGAGAAAAAGAATCCGGGACACCAGGCTGAAGGTAGAGGAAACCACAGTTGGGCTCAGGTCGGGAACTACGGTACAGGTTCTGTATATAGAAGATATTGTGAACGAGGAACTTCTTGAAAAAATAAAGAACAGAATGGAGGAATATGTGGTAGATGGTATTCTTGACAGTGGTATGCTGGAGCAGATGACAGATGAAAACTGGATTTCACCGTTTCCACAGTATCAGACAACAGAGAGACCGGACAGAGCCTCGCTGGAACTGCTGAATGGAAAAGTAGTCCTGCTCTGTGACAACTCGCCGGAAGCACTTATTCTTCCTGGAACATTCAATGGATTTATGGAAAGCAGTGAGGACTGGTATCATCATTTTGAGATGGCCTCTTTTCTCAGAATGCTCAGATATCTTGCACTTGTAACAGCAACTCTGCTTCCTGGGCTCTATCTTGCCGTGATAAGGTTTCACACACAGATTCTTCCGGGGAATTTGATTCTGTCTTTTGCAGAAGCAAGAGAAGGGGTACCATTTTCGAGCGTAACAGAACTGGTTTTTCTGGAACTGTCATTTGAATTGATAAGAGAAGCCGGTGTGAGAGTACCTGGAGCACTTGGGAATGCAATTGGAATCGTAGGCGGATTGATCATAGGGCAGGCAGCTGTAAGTGCAAATCTGGTAAGTCCTATAGTTGTAATGATCGTAGCGTTGACTGCACTTGGATCAATGGTGATTCCCGATGAAGAATTTGCATCAGCGTTTCGTCTTCTGAAATATATGTTTCTTTTTCTGGGAGGTTTTCTGGGAATGTATGGCATTGTCCTTGGGGTTTATATGATGGTGGCGCATCTTGCGGGACTCCTGAGTTTTGGCCTTCCCTATCTTTCGCCCTTTGTGAGAAAAGAATCCGCAGGAAGTACGGGGGAAGGTATTCTGCGGATACCGTTTCTGAAAAGAATACGAAGACCGGCGTATGCAAGAAAGCAGCAAAGTATCCGATTAAAGAAAAAAGCGGAGGAGAGAGAATGAAATATGCGGAAAACAACAGAATTTCTCACAGGCAGCTTTACAGACAGATTATTCTTGCACTTACAGCGCCAATTCTTCTGACTTTGCCTGGAAAAAGAGAATTTACAGGTGTGTCTGGGATTTGGGGCGTGATGATGGCTATGGTACTGTTGACAGGCTATGTTTTTGTACTTATGAGAGTATCCTCGTATTGTATGGACCCAGTCAGGTTTATGGGAACTATCCTGGGAAAAACGACAGGTGTCTTTTTTCTTTTGTATATTATTTTTTCGGTAATTTTTCTTCTGGATCTTCTGGTAGATATTGTCCCGGTGTGGCTGGTAAACGGTATAGATAAAAATATACTTTCATTTCTGGCAGTTATAGTCTGCAGTTTTGGAACACACAGAGGAATGCAGAAAAGAGGAAGAATGGCAGAAGTGTCGGGTGGTATTTTTATTGGGGGAATACTGCTTATCCTTGTGTTTGCACTGGGACAGTGCAGAGGTGATTATCTGAAAGAGACAATTACAGAAGTTCCGTGGTCTCTGAAGTATAGTTTACGCAGCTGCTACAGTCTGCTCTGTGGAATGGCCGGACTCAGTCTTCTTCCTTTCATTATGAAAGAAGTAGAAAAAAGATCAACTGCGGGCAAAACAGTTCTGTATGGCATTTTTTCACTGGGGCTGATTCTGACAGGAACAATTATTATTCTTCCGGCGGTATTTGGATGGAAAAGATTAGAACTGGAAGAATTTCCCATACTGCCGCTTATGGCCGGTGCTGATTTTCCGGGAAATGTACTTGAACGGTTTGATGCATTATGGATGGGGTTGTTGCTTTACGGGATTTTATTCACAATAGGAAGTCTTTTTTATTACGGGAATCAGGTATGTACCAGAACGCATCTGGGAACTGGGAGATGGTGGATCCCTGTATTGACTTATATATTATTGCTTGTGGATTTTAAAGACCGGGAAACAGGAGAATTGTACAGAATCTATCTTGAAAATATATTTATACCGGGAGTTCTTATTTTATGGGGAATCATGTTGCTGCGGGGATCTGGAAAACGCAGGAAAAAAATTGTGCCGGCACTTTTCATACTGTTTTTTGTACTGGGATTCAGCGGATGTGCGGCAATAGAACCGGAAAAAAGAATGTATCCGCTGGCTCTGGGAGTTCAGAATGCAGATCAGGGAATAAAACTCAGTTATGGAATGCCTGACCTTCCGCAGGCAACAGGACAGAAAAAAGAAGAAACAGGCATCAGTGAAACTGTGTTAACTATAGAAGGCAGAAATTTTAGTGAAACGGATCGGATTTATAACCGGTCGCAGGAAAAATATCTGGATCTGGGACATCTGCAGGTGCTTTTGTTTGGAAATAATTTTATTGAAAGTGAAAACCGGGAAGCATTTCTGGAATATATTCATCAGAAGCCTGCCGTAGGTGAAGATATTTATGTTTTTCGTACAGAAGATCCACAGGCGGTACTGAGCTGGGACAGCGGAGGAACATCTACGGGGGAATATCTTCGTGGTCTTATGGAAAACAGGCTTCCAGGTGAACAGAGGACAGGTATTACGCTGAGAGATGTGTATTATCAGTGGACTCAGAATGGAACCATGCCGGCGTTTCCGGAAATCCTGCTGAAAGGAGATGAGATAGAAATAGAATGAATAAAAGCCTCCTGTGATGTCAATAATCCAGACAGAAGGTGTCATGTCAGGAAGTGACATGGCAGGATTGAAAAAATCGGGAGGCATAAATGAGAAAGTTCACAGAAAACAAAAAAGAAAGAATTCGAATATCAGTTCTGGCAGGGATGCTTGCAGTTATCTTATTTAATGGAAGTTACGGAGGTAATCAGCATGATATGGTGGCATGGTGGGGAACCATCTATCCTCGTTTCTGTTTTGCAGAAGAAACAGAAAAAGAGGAAGACGCAGCAACAGACACCAGACCAAAGATTTCCTTCTGGCTTGCGAAAGCACTTGATAGGTGGTAAGATGAGGGGAAGAAAAAAGAACTGGAGAATATATATGAAAATAGATAAAACTTCGCCGGTAGGTGTGTTTGACTCCGGAGTAGGCGGGCTTACCGTAGCAAGAGAAATCATGCGTAATCTGCCCTCTGAAAAGATCGTATATTTTGGAGACACGGCGAGAGTGCCTTATGGAAGTAAATCAAAAGATACAATCATCCGTTATTCCAGGCAGATCTGCCATTTTCTGAAAGAACAGGGAGTGAAGGCAATTGTGATCGCCTGCAATACTGCCAGCGCATTTGCACTTGATGCAGTGAAAGAGAATTCAGAGATACCCGTACTTGGTGTCATTGAGTCCGGAGCCAGAGTTGCTGCAAAGGAAACTGTAAATAAAAAAGTAGGTGTGATCGGAACTGTCGGAACGATAAGCAGTGGGATTCATGCAGAATATCTCAGAAGGCTGAATCCGGAGATTACCGTGATTGGTAAAGCATGCCCGTTGTTTGTACCGCTTGTTGAAGAAGGGTGGCTTCATGATCCTGTGACAGTTGAGGTTGCCACAAGATATCTGAAAGAACTGAAGCAGAAAGAAATAGACACACTGATTCTTGGCTGTACACATTATCCGCTGATCCGTTCAACAATACGGGAAGTTATGGGAGAAAAAGTAAGACTGGTAAATCCTGCATATGAAACAGCATTGGAACTGAAAGAACTTCTTCAGAAGATGGATCTTTTGAATACAGAAGAGAAACAGGAAGATTTTCCATATCGTTTTTATGTCAGTGACCTTGCTGATGAATTTAAGGATTTTGCCAATTCTATTCTTCCGTATGATGTGGAGATGACAAAGAAAATAGATATAGAAAAATATTGACACAGATAATACATTCAGGAGGATCAAATGGAAAAAGAAGTATTAATACATGTACGTGGCCTTCAGATGATGGAAACAGATGACAGGCAGGAACCGATCGAGATTGTTGTACCGGGTCAGTATTATTTTCGTAATGGAAGCCATTATCTCAGATATGAGGAAATGCTTGATGAGACATCAAAACCTACAGTGAATTATATCAAGATGTCCCCTCAGGGTGTGGAAGTTCGAAAACAGGGACTTGTGAATGTACATATGGTGTTTGAACAGGGCAAGAAAAATATGACATTTTATTCTACTCCATATGGAACCCTGCAGATGGGAATTGCTGCAACAGGTCTGGAACTGGAAGAAAAAGAAGACGGAATCAACATGAAAGTAGATTATGCTCTTGAGATGAATGAAGAGCATGTAGCTGACTGCTATCTGACTGTCCAGGCACAGTCAAAACATTCATCAGAGTTTACACTGTAATATGACTGACGAAAGAAAACCCCGAAAAGTTAAGCCTTTCGGGGTTTTTTGCTATTTCTTGAATAATTTTTTGAAGAAGCCTTTTTTCTTGGCCGGTGGTGTGTCGAGTGAACCGCGGATACCGCGAACACCAACGATGTATAAACCACTGACTTCAGCTTTTACTTCTTTTTTTACCGGAATCTGTTCAAAAATCTTCTCATCTGCGATCAGTACGGAAATCTTAGGTCCGACTTTAGCTTTGACGATTGGAAGTTTGGAACGGCGCATAAGCTTCGGAGCCTGATCGATAACCATCTGTGGAAGTCCGGATTCTTTCAGTGGTAACCTTTTTTTATCAATGATCAGCATGGAAACAGTCTGTTTTGCAGCTTCAATCTGTGCCTGCTGTTCTTCTTGCTTCTTCTGAGCCTTTTTTCCGAAGAAATAAAGAGCAACCAGAGCAATGATCAGAATGACCAGAATAACAAGAAGGACGATGGTAAGTGTACTCATAGATACCCTCCTCAATGTGTAAATTTTCGTGACAAATATAAACAGAACAATGTGTACTGTCTCAATAATGTCCGTACGCTTTTCATACGCAATACATTCTATCATTATTTTGGAGAAAAGGCAAACAAATTATTGGCAAGAAAAGTCGTGGCTTCTCGAAGAAGGACATGATATAATAATGGAACACACGGTTAACTGTGAGGGTATTGAACAGTTACGATATACGAATGTAAATGATGAGATGTGGGTATACTGGATACTGTAAACAAAACAGTAACCTTATAATTACAAAAAAATCCGGTTGAAGAGGTAGTATAATATTATCGGAAACCCGTATCAGCCTGGGGAGGCAAATGATAAGAGAGAGGGGAATTACCATTATGAAGAAACGGTCTGTGATACTTGCGTGTGTTCTTGCAGCTGCGGTAATATCCGGGAGTATATAT
Source organism: Blautia sp. HCP28S3_G10 (assembly GCF_052065235.1). Taxonomy (NCBI): domain Bacteria; kingdom Bacillati; phylum Bacillota; class Clostridia; order Lachnospirales; family Lachnospiraceae; genus Blautia; species Blautia sp. HCP28S3_G10. The sequence goes on from NZ_JBQHUL010000003.1 coordinate 151,460, forward strand.
ACACCGGAAATCCGGACAGTAATAAAAAAAGAAGTATCAGCATCACAGGAAAAAGCAGATACTGAGAAACAGGAAACACCATCGGATGACAGTGAAGCGCAGGAGGCTGCAGCTTCCGCTGAAACATCAGATCAGTCAGTACTGGATCAGGCAAATATAATGCATGCCCAGTATAATTATGATGAAGCGATTAAATTATTGAAATCCCAGTCTGATTTTGATTCCAACAAAGATTATATGGATCTTGCAGCAAAGTGTCAGATTGCGAAGTCTTCTCTTGTGGAGTATCCGCTGGAACAGATCACACATGTGTTTTTCCATACACTGATTTATGATACCAGTAAGGCTTTTGACGGAGATGCCAAGTCTGGCAATTACAATCAGGTAATGACAACAGTCAGTGAATTTAACAAGATCATTCAGATAATGTATGATAAAGGTTATGTACTGGTAAGTCCTCATGATATGGCGCATGTAAATGAAGACGGAACTATGAGCAGAGGTTCCATAATGGTTCCGGAGGGAAAAATCCCCTTTGTTCTTTCACAGGATGATGTAAGTTATTATCATTATATGGATGGAGACGGCTGCGCTTCCAAACTGATTCTTGATGAAAACAGACAGGTTAAAAATGAGTATATAGAAGATGACGGAAGTGTTTCTGTAGGAGATTATGATCTGGTACCTCTTCTTGATGATTTTATCAGAGAACATCCTGATTTTTCCTATCACGGACGTAAGGGTATCCTTGCAATGACCGGTTATAACGGTGTACTTGGTTACCGTACAGATATTGCCTATAAGACAGGTGAAAATCTCCAGGATGACCAGAAAAAGTTTCTGGCAGACAACCCTGATTTTGATTATGATCAGGATGTTGCAGAAGCAACAAAAGTTGCAGATGCTATGAAAGCTGAGGGATGGGAATTTGCCAGTCATACATGGGGGCATATGAATGCGACGGAGCGTTCAGCAGAAGATCTTCAGACTGATGATCAGAAGTGGAAATCCTATGTGGCGCCGATTCTCGGTGACACAGACATGGTTATTTTTGCCTTTGGTGCAGATATCGGAGACTGGGAGGGATATTCTTCAGATAATCCGAAGTTCCAGTATTACAAGAGTGCCGGGTATAATTATTTCTGTAATGTGGATTCCAGTCAGTATTTTGTTCAGATAACAGATCAGTATTTCCGTCAGGGAAGAAGAAACCTGGATGGATATCGTATGTATTATAATCCTGATATGCTGAGTGATCTTTTTGATGTATCAGAAGTATGGGATTCTTCCAGACCTACACCGGTACCATCGATGTAATTGAAAGGAGTTTTATTATGAAGAAAAAAACAGTTGCTGCAATTTTAGTAATGTGTATGGTGTTGTCTGCTTCTGCATGTGGAAAAGAAGCCGCAAAAGACACCAAAAATGAAAAAACTACAGAAACTACAGATAAAAAATCCGAAGAGAAAGCTGAGAAAGATGATAAAACCAGTAAAGAAGCTTCTCTGAAACTGGTAACAGTAGATGACATATCAGATTATGTGACAATCGGGGAATACAAGGGACTGACACTGAACAGAATCTCGCAGGAAGTAACAGATGATGATGTACAGGCAGAAATCGACTATGACCTTGAAGATAAAGGTGAAGAAATAAAAGACGGAACAGTTGAATCTGGTGATACCGTCACAATAAACTTTACAGGAACTATAGATGGAAAAGAATTTGACGGTGGTTCCGCAGAAGACTATCAGCTGACAGTAGGTGAAGGAAGCATGATCGATGGTTTTGAAGATGGAATTATCGGCATGAAAGACGGGGAAACAAAGGAACTGGATCTTACTTTCCCGGAGGATTATTATGATGATTCTGTAGCGGGTAAGGCTGTGGTGTTTAAGGTTACACTTCAGAAATTTACACGTAAGGCAGAACTGACAGATGAGTGGGTAGCTGCAAATACAGATTACAAGACTGTAGATGAATACAAGAATTCTGTCAGAGAACAGCTGCAGAAGGATGCAGATACTTCAGCTGATATAGATCTTTATGATTCAGCATGGACAGAGGTTCTGTCTGCATCGGAAATAAAGAAATACCCGGAAGCAGATGTTAATACAGCAATAGAGGAATACAAAGCCCAGACAGAGCAGTATGTGCAGGAAGCAGGAATAGAGATGAGCGATTTCCTGGAGGCACAGGGAATTTCCGAAGATGAATATGATGATGAATGTAAGACGTATGCCGAGAGTAAAGTTGAGCAGAATCTGATCGTTCAGGGAATCATGACAGAGGAAGGACTGACAATTGAGGACAATGAGCTTGATGAACTGAAGGATCTGCTTTGTCAGGAATATGGTGCTTCAAGTATAGATGAACTTGTAGAGTATTATGGACAGCATGATGTTGATGAGTCACTTGCACTTCTTCGGGTGCAGAAATTTATTGTTGATCAGGCAACTGTAGAAGAAAAGACAGGTTCAGACGATGATCTGATCGCAAATGAGGACACAGATACTGATGAAGACAGTGATGCAGATATGGAAATTGTAGATGAATCACTGGAAGAAGATACAGGAGACGAAGCTACAGAGGACGAAAGTGAGGATGCAGAATCTGAGGATAATACAGACGATGCGGTAGAAGGATGATCATAAAAAACGGACTTGTTTTTCAGGAAGACGGGACATTCAGCAGAAAGACAATTTATATAAAAAATCATAAGATCGTAGAATCAGAGAGTCAGCTGGATGACAAAACAGTAATAGACGCAGAGGGCCTTATGGTTATTCCAGGACTGGTTGATATTCACAGTCACGGAGCTGCCGGATGTGATTTTTCGGATGGAGATCGGGAAGGACTGAAAACAATTCTGAAATATGAAAAAAAATCAGGAATTACCTCTTATTGCCCAACATCCATGACGCTTCCAGAGGAACAGCTTGTTCGCATATTTGAGACTGTTCAGAATATAGAAGGTGCTCCTGATGAGGCTGTGGTGCGTGGGATTAACATGGAAGGACCTTTCCTTGATCCCGCCAAAAAGGGAGCTCATGTGGAGGAATGGATTCAGAAGCCTGATGTGGAATTTATGCGAAAATTAAATCAGTATTCCGGAAACAGAATAAAACTTGTAACTCTTGCGCCGAATATGGAAGGAGCTATGGATTTTATTAAGAAGATGCATGAAGAGATATGCATTTCGCTGGGACATACAGCGGCTGATTATGACTGTGCTTCCGAGGCTATGGGGCTTGGGGCACATCATGTGACACATCTTTATAATGCCATGCAGCCATTAGGTCATCGTGCACCGGGACTGATCGGAGCTGCAATAGATGATCCTTCCTGCATGGTGGAACTGATCTGCGATGGTTATCATATTCATCCTTCAACTATCCGTGCGACTTTTCGTCTGTTTGGCCCTGACAGAGTAATACTGATCAGTGATTCCATGAGAGCAGCAGGAATGAAAAACGGTACGTATGAACTGGGTGGACAGGAAGTCACGGTAAAAGACCGTAAAGCAGTACTGAATGATGGAACACTGGCTGGTTCAGCAACAAACCTTTATGGTTGTATGTGTAAATCCATTGAATTTGGTATTCCGATTGGTACTGCAGTAAAAGCTGCAACTGTAAATCCTGCAAAGAGTATTGGAATTTATGAAGAAGTGGGTTCACTGGAACCCGGGAAAGAAGCCGATATTCTTCTTGTATCTGATAAAATGGAATTAAAAAAAGTTATATAAAGCCTCCCCATGGTTACTGTGAACGGAGTGAACAGTAACTCCCCTATGAAACAATTAAGAAACAATTAAGGAATCATCATTGTATTTCAGAGTTAAATGGGGTATTATAAATTAAATAGAAGAAAAATTGTAAGATAAAGCAGGTGAAAACAATGGATAAGAGGGTGTTGTGCGAGAGAATGCGCAAAAAACAACAGCAGATAAGACGACGTAAGATGATGCGTCTGGGCGCATATGTAGCTGCGATTATACTGGTTGTTGTTTTTGTAATAAGGGGGATTATTTTTCCTGTAGTAAACAGAATTGGAGGATCTTCACCGGAAAAACCGGCAGAGGTTCAGGCAGAGACAGACGAGACAACTGCTGATCCAAATGCGGCTATAAGAATTCCACTTAAAGGCAAGAGCAGTCTTGTCAAGGCATCACAGCTGACAGCTGGCTGGCATGAAGATGAAAACGGCAAATGGTATCAGAATACAGACGGTACATATTATGCCGGCGGTTTGCAGACGATAGATAATGTTACATATTCCTTTGATGATAACGGATATATACAGACAGGCTGGGTTACAAAGGGCTTCGATGATTATTATTTCAACGATGATGGATCTTATGATCCGACAAAACACAAACCAAGACTTGCGCTGACATTTGATGATGGTCCGGGAGAGTATACAGATGAACTTCTGGATTGCCTGGAAGCAAATAACTCACATGCAACATTCTTTATGCTGGGACAGAACGTTGTGAACTGGGAAGCAACAGTACAGAGAATGGTAGATCTGGGGTGTGAGATTGGAAATCATACCTGGGATCATCCGAGTCAGACGTTGCCTAATATGTCGATTGATGATGTCAAGGCGGAATTTCAGAAGACGGATGATGCATTAGTTCAGGCCTGCGGACAGGCAGCCACAGTTGCCAGAGCACCTTATGGAGCTGCAAATCAGGATATCTATGATGCAGTACAGAAGCCATTCTTTATGTGGTCTCTGGATACAGAGGACTGGAGTCTGATGGATGCAACTGCAGATTATAATGCGGTTATGAATGGTGATCTGACAGACGGTTCCATTATTCTGATGCATGATATCCATGAGCCTTCCGTACAGGCGGCATTGAAACTGATTCCTGATCTTGTTGCACAGGGATATAAGCTTATGACAGTCAGTGAGCTGGCAGAGGCAAAAGATGTAACACTGCAGAATACTACATATTCTCAGTTCTGGGACAGCCAGCTTACAGCAGGTAATGTTCCGGGATATAACGGCACAGTTACATCTGAGGATGGAAGTACAGACAATACAAGCTCAGGTGACGGAGATGTCAGTGATGGCGATGAATCAGGAGAAGACGTATCTGATGGTGGAGATGACAGCAGCTACGATGATTCTGAAGGCGATTATTCAGATGACAGCGGTGATTACAGTGACGATGAATCCGAATAAAATCACATAACATAAACAAAAGAGGACAATCTGACAATTACGTTGGAAATGTCCTCTTTTTGTTATCTTACATTGACGAAAAGAGTGCAGATTGGTATAATGTGTCTATAAAATTACTGAAAAAACTGCAAATAAATGTGCAGAATAAATAAAGAATGAATTTGCAGTCAGTAATAATTAAGGGAGGAGTTTTGGATGGCAGCGAAATTACAGTTTTCAGAATTAGATCAATATCTGTTTGGACAGGGTACCCATTACGATATATATAAGAAACTGGGAGCACATCCGACTACACAGGGGCGTAAAAAAGGTGTTTATTTTGCTGTATGGGCACCGAATGCAAGGTCTGTATCAGTTGTAGGAGATTTTAATGACTGGAATCCACAGACGAATCCAATGCAGAAATTGGGCCCGATTGGTGTTTATGAATTGTTTGTTCCTGAGGCAAGAATCGGAGATCTTTATAAATTTTATATTATTGGATATCATGGAGAAGAAATATATAAAGCAGATCCATATGGAAATGAAGCGGAACTTCGCCCGGGAACCGCTTCCAGAATTACTGATATTACCAGTTATAAATGGAAAGATTCCACATGGATGAAGAAAAGACCTGAATTCAATGAGAATACAGATGCCATGTCTATTTATGAAGTACATCCAGGATCATGGAAAAAACATCCGGCTGAGAACGAAGATGATCCGGGATTTTATAATTACAGAGAACTGGCTCATGAACTGGCTGCTTATGTAAAAGAAATGGGCTATACACATGTAGAACTGATGGGAATTGCAGAGCATCCTTTTGACGGTTCCTGGGGATATCAGGTGACAGGATATTATGCACCTACATCTAGATATGGAACTCCGGAAGATTTTAAATATATGGTGGACTATCTTCACAGAAACAAGATAGGTGTTATCCTTGACTGGGTACCGGCTCATTTCCCAAAAGATGCGCATGGACTTGCCAATTTTGACGGTACAGCAGTATATGAGCATGAAGATCCGCGCCAGGGCGAACATCCGGACTGGGGAACCAAGATTTATAATTATGGAAGACCTGAGGTGAAGAATTTTCTTATTGCGAATGCGCTGTTCTGGGTTGAAGAGTGCCATGTAGACGGTCTTCGTGTAGATGCAGTTGCTTCTATGCTGTATCTGGATTATGGTAAGCAGGATGGACAGTGGGTTGCCAATAAATATGGTGATAATAAAAACCTTGAAGCAATTGAATTTTTTAAGCATCTGAACACAGTTGTTCTTGGCAGGAATCATGGAACTGTAATGATTGCGGAAGAGTCTACAGCATGGCCAATGGTAACCGGAAAAGCAGAAGACGGAGGACTTGGATTTTCGCTGAAATGGAATATGGGCTGGATGAACGATTTCCTTGAATATATGAAACTTGATCCATATTTCCGAAAAGGTGACCACAACAAAATGACATTTTCCATGACATATGCTTACAGCGAGAAATATGTCCTTGTAATTTCACATGATGAAGTAGTTCATCTGAAATGTTCCATGTTGAGCAAAATGCCGGGATATCCGGATGACAAGTTCAAAAATCTCAAAGCAGCGTATGCATTTATGTTTTTCCATCCAGGCAAGAAACTTCTTTTTATGGGACAGGAATTTGGACAGCTTCGTGAGTGGAGTGAAGAAAGAGAACTGGACTGGTATCTTCTTGGAGAGGAAAACCACCAGGATCTGCAGTCATTTGTGAAGACGCTGCTTCATACATACAAAAAATATCCGGCACTTTATGCAGGTGACAGCACACCAGAGGGATTTGAGTGGATCAATGCAGATGATGCTGACAGGAGTATTTTCAGTTTCGTCCGTAAATCTCCTACCAAACGTAATAATCTTCTGTTTGTTGTCAGTTATACACCGGTTGAGAGAAGTGATTACCGGGTCGGTGTTCCGAAGAAAAAACAGTATAAACTTATTATGGATGAACATGGATTACTGGAAAAACCTCAGATTTACAAAGCAGTGGAACAGGAATGCGACCACAGGGAATATTCCATCGGCTATCCATTGCCGCCTTATGGCGTTGCGGTTTTTGTATATTGATGAATGAAACTGCAAATTGCATAATCATTTTGCATATTCTTAAATATTATTTTACAATTAAACCATTGCAATTTGTGAAAGGATAGGTTATACTGAACGCGAATTGAGGAAAGATTGTAATTAATATTTACAGGATAGAAAAACCTGAAAGGAGAATAAAAATGAAAGTATCTCACATTAAAGACATTGACAAATTTTTTGAAGTAGTTGACAGTTGCAAAGGTAAAGTAGAACTTGTTACAGGTGAAGGTGACAGACTGAATCTTAAATCCAAACTGTCCCAGTATGTATCTCTTGCAAATATTTTCTCAGGCGGAGAAATCCCGGAACTTGAGATTGTTGCATACGAAAAAGAAGACATTGATAAACTTCTGGGCTTCATGATCAACGGCTGATTAAGTAAGAATAGTGACTGTGACCGTTATGAACAGTTACATAATAAGTGGGGGCGTGACTGGTTCATGTCCCCATTATCTTTAGAGCCAGGGGGCCTGGTGTACAACGCTGAACAGGGTGGTACACCAGACTTCCTGGTCAAGTTGCGTTATGATACCAGAATTGTGGGAGTGCAAGGCACGAAACAATTCGTAGGTATTATAGTTAGGGATTTTTAATCCCAGCATGATAACAAAAAGTTAGCATAATAAAACATAAACAGAAAGAGAGGAATCACAGGTTATGAATAAAACAAAGATTGATATTATTTCCGGTTTTCTTGGAGCAGGAAAAACTACTCTTATCAAAAAACTTCTCAAAGATGCTTTTAAAGATGAACAGGTAGTATTGATTGAAAATGAATTTGGCGAAATCGGTATTGACGGAGGTTTTCTGAAAGAAGCAGGAATTGAAATCCGTGAAATGAATTCAGGATGTATCTGTTGCTCTCTGGTTGGAGATTTTGGTGCATCTTTGAAAGAAGTTATCAGTAAATATCATCCGGACAGAATTCTTATCGAGCCATCAGGAGTAGGAAAACTGTCTGATGTTATTAAAGCAGTACAGGGCGTTGAAGAAGAAACCGGTCTCGTACTGAACAGTTACACAACAGTTGTTGATGCTAAAAAATGCAAAATGTACATGAGAAATTTCGGTGAATTCTTTAACAACCAGGTAGAATATGCCGGAGCAATCATTATGAGCCGTACAGATATTGTAGATGAAGCAAAAGCCCAGGCAGCCATGGAACTTCTCCGTGAGATCAACAGCAAAGCTGCAATCATTACAACTCCTATCGAAAAACTGGATGGAAAGAAGATCCTTGAGGTTATGGAACATCCGGTTTCTCTGGAACAGGAACTTATGGAAGAAGAGGAAGTATGCCCGGAATGCGGACATGTTCATGAACATGGTCATCATCATGACCACGACCACGAAGAACATGAACATCATCACGATCACGACCACGAAGAGCACGAACACCATCATGACCACGAAGAGCATGAACATCATCACGATCACGACCATGACCACGACCATGAATGCGGATGTGGACATGATCATCACCATCATCATGCTGATGAAGTATTTACAAGCTGGGGCCGTGAAACAATTAAAAAATATACAAGAGATAACCTTGAGAAAATGCTGGCGGCACTTTCCGCTTCTGATGAATACGGAACAATCCTCCGTGCAAAAGGAATGCTTCCCGCAGAAGACGGAACATGGATTTATTTTGATATGGTGCCGGAAGAAACAGAGATACGTGAGGGAGCGCCGGAATATACAGGCCGTCTCTGTGTAATCGGTTCCAAACTGAAAGAAGATAAGCTGGCAGAACTGTTTGGCTTATAATGGAGGAAAAACGAATGGATGAAATCAGAGTTCCTATTTATTTAATGACAGGATTTCTGGAAAGTGGTAAGACCTCTTTCCTGAATTTCACCCTGCAGCAGGATTATTTTTATACAGAAGGCAAAACTCTTCTGATTCTCTGCGAAGAAGGAGAAGTAGAATATGATCCGGCTGTACTTGAAATGAGCAATACAGTTGTGGAAGTTATTGAAGATGAAGAAGATTTTACTACAGATCGTCTGGCAGCCATGGACATTCTGCATCAGCCGGAGCGTGTCATCATAGAATATAACGGAATGTGGCTGGTAAGCAATTTCGAAAAAATGCAGCTTCCGGAAGGCTGGGGAGTTGAGCAGCAGATTACCTGTGTAGATGCAAGCACTTTCCAGGTGTATATGGCCAACATGAAATCTATCTTTATGGATATGATAAAGAATACAGACATGGTTATTTTTAACCGCTGTAAAGAAGGCGATCCTCTTCCGACTTACAGAAGAGGAATCAAGGTTGCAAACCAGAGGGCTGAGGTTATTTTTGAGGATGAAGAGGGTGAACTGGGAGATATTTTCCAGGACGAAATGCCATTTGACATTAATGCGCCTGTTATTGATATTCTGCCGGAAGATTATGGCATCTGGTTTGTAGATGCAATGGATCATCCTGAAAATTATGAAGGAAAAACCGTAAAATTTAAGGCAAAGGTTATGAAACCAAGAGGAATGGGAAGCAAGTTCTTTGTTCCTGGAAGGACGGCAATGACCTGTTGTGCAGATGATACTACTTTTCTTGGATATGTCTGCAAAAGTGCTTATGCACCGAAACTGGCAGTCGGACAGTGGGTTGAGGTTACTGCAAAAGTTGGAATTGAAAACCGTATGGAATACCAGGGAGAGGGCATTGTGCTTTATGCAGATCATGTGGAAATCTGCGATCCTCTGGAAGAGGAAATGGTATACTTTAACTAGTGAGGAAAAGACATGTATTTGATCGTAGGCTTGGGAAATCCCGGAAGACAGTATGAAGCTACAAGACACAATATGGGATTTGATGTAATAGATAAACTTGTGGAGGAGTACAGGATTCCTCAGGGCGGTGTTAAGTTTAATGCCATGTACGGAAAAGGAATTATCGGGGGGCAGCAGGCTCTTCTGATGAAACCTCTTTCTTATATGAACCTCAGCGGTGGACCGGTTCGTGATATGGCGAATTATTTTAAAATCGATCCGGAAACAGAAATGATCGTTATTTATGATGATATTGATACTGAACCGGGAAATCTGCGTATCCGTAAACAGGGAAGTGCCGGTGGACATAATGGAATCAAAGATCTTATAAAACAACTTGGAACACAGAAATTTATCAGGATCAAAGTTGGAGTAGGTGCAAAACCGCAGGGCTGGGATCTGGCAGATTACGTGCTTGGTCGGTTTGACAGTAAAAGTAGAGAACTGGTTGAGGATGCGCAGGAACGGGCCTGCAAAGCAGTAGAAATGATTCTCAGTGATGGACCGGATGCGGCCATGAATGAGTTTAACAGAAAATCGGGGGTTGTATGAAAGCATTTTTGCAGCCTCTGCAAAATCTTGCAGAGATGGAAGCAATTCAGAAACAGGCAAAAAAGAATCGTGGAATTCTGCAGATAAGTGGTTGTATGGAGTCCCAGAAAGCTCATATGATGTATGGGCTTTCCGGGCTTTTTCCATATCATCTGATTATTGGTGCAGATGAAAAAGAAACTAAGGATCTTTTTGAAGATTATCGTTTCTACGATAAATCTGTCTGCTATTATCCTGCCAGGGATCTGCTTTTTTTTCAGGCAGATATTCATGGAAATCTGCTGATACGGCAGAGAATGAAAGTTATTCAGGCTTTACTTTCCGGAAAGCCTGTTACTGTTGTTACAAGTGTGGATGGATGTATGGATTTTGTTGCGTCTCTGGAATCAATACGAAGTCAGCTGATTCACTTTCGTAATGACAGTACACTGGATATTGACGAACTGAAAGATGCACTTGTAAACATGGGATATGAACGAGTGGGACAGGTTGAGATGCCGGGACAGTTTTCCGTTCGTGGGGGTATTATAGATATTTACTGTCTTACGGAAGAAAATCCATGGCGAATTGAACTGTGGGGAGATGAAATCGATTCTATCAGAAGCTTTGATTCGCAGAGCCAGAGATCACTGGAAAATCTTGAAGAGATCACGATTTATCCGGCAGCAGAACAGCCAACGGAAAACGGAGTATCATTTCTGGAATATTTTCCGGAAGACCAGACCATGGTGTTCCTGGACGAACCGAACCATCTGGTAGAAAATGCGGAAGCGGTTGAAGATGAATTTCGTCAGAGCTGTAGAAACCGTGAAGAAAAAGGAACACAGAATCTTTCTGAAAAATGGATGTGCAGCTGGGGAGAACTCTGTAAGAAACTAAACAGCCGGAACTGCGTATCTTTATCTGCACTGGAACCAAAAAAAGGCCGTTGGCATGTGACAGAGCATTTTTATCTGACAGTAAAATCAATGAGTTCCTACCAGAGCAGTTTTGAATTTCTGGTAAAAGACCTCAGAAATTATAAAAAGCAGGGATATCAGACGGTGCTTCTGTCCGGTTCAAGGACGAGGGCAGAAAGACTGGCAAAAGACCTTCAGGACGAGGGTTTGAGTGCTTTTTACAGCACAGATTCAGAACGTGTGCTGGATCCGGGAGAGATCATGGTTGTATATGGTCATGCCAGGAAAGGTTTTGAATATCCTCTTGTAAAATTTGCTGTTATTACTGAGACAGATATTTTTGGCAAAGAGCAGAAAAAACGCAAAAAGAAAAAAGAATATAATGGAAAAAGAATTCAGGATTTTTCAGAGCTGTCAATCGGTGATTACGTTGTTCATGAGAAACATGGGCTTGGAATCTACCGTGGCATTGAAAAAGTTGAAGTTGATAAAATAGTCAAAGATTATATCAAGATTGAATACCGTAATGGAAGCAATCTCTATATTCTTGCAACGCAGCTGGACTCGCTTCAGAAATATGCAGGAGCAGAAGCTGCAAAAACACCGAAGCTAAACAGACTGGGCGGACAGGAATGGAAAAAGACGAAGTCAAGAGTTCGGGGAGCGGTCCAGAATATTGCCCGCGAACTGGTGGAACTTTATGCAGTTCGTCAGGAAAAAGAAGGTTATGTCTGCGGACCCGATACAGTATGGCAGAGAGAGTTTGAGGAAATGTTTCCATATGAAGAAACAGAAGATCAGCTGTCTGCAATTGAAGATACGAAGCGTGATATGGAAAGTACCAAGATTATGGATCGTCTGGTATGCGGTGATGTTGGTTACGGAAAGACTGAAGTAGCACTTCGTGCGGCATTCAAAGCAGTTCAGGAAAGCAGGCAGGTAGTCTATCTGGTACCGACCACCATACTTGCACAGCAGGTTTATAACACTTTTGTTCAGAGAATGAAAGAATTTCCTGTACGTGTGGATCTTCTCTGTCGTTTCCGGACACCAGCCCAGCAGCAGAAGACGATTGCTGATCTGAAAAAAGGTCAGGTGGATATTGTAGTAGGCACGCACAGAGTGCTTTCAAAAGATGTGGTATACAAAAATCTAGGTCTTCTGATCATTGATGAAGAACAGCGGTTTGGCGTTGCGCATAAAGAAAAGATAAAACAGCTGAAAAAAGATATTGATGTTCTTACTTTGACAGCAACTCCCATTCCCAGAACTCTTCATATGAGTCTGATCGGTATCAGAGATATGAGTGTACTGGAGGAACCGCCCATGGACAGAGTTCCTATCCAGACTTATGTTATGGAATATGATGAGGAGACTGTAAGGGAAGCAATAAACAGAGAATTGCGCAGGGGAGGACAGGTTTATTATGTTTATAACAGAGTAAACGATATTGCGGATGTGGCACTTCGTCTGTCGAAACTTCTCCCTGACGCAAGGATTGATTTTGCACATGGACAGATGAGTGAACGTGAGCTGGAATCAGTTATGTATGCTTTTATAAATGGAGATATTGATGTGCTGGTATCAACAACAATTATAGAAACCGGTCTTGATATATCCAATGTAAATACCATGATTATTCATGATTCTGACAGATATGGACTTTCACAGCTCTATCAGCTGAGAGGACGCATCGGTCGTTCTAATCGTACGGCATATGCATTTCTTATGTACAGACGGAATACCATGTTGAAAGAGACAGCAGAAAAAAGGCTGTCGGCTATTCGTGAATATACGGATCTGGGAAGCGGATTCAAAATTGCCATGCGTGACCTTGAGCTTCGTGGCGCGGGAAATCTTCTTGGTGCAGAACAGCATGGACATATGAATGCCGTAGGATATGATCTTTACTGCAAAATGCTCAGCGAAGCAGTCAAAGAAGCAAAAGGTATTCATACAATGGAAGACTTTGAGACAACGATTGATCTTAATATGGATGCATTTATTCCAGATTCTTATATCAGCAATGGATATCAGAAACTGGATATTTACAAAAGAATTGCGGGTATAGAAACGCAGCAGGATTATGATGATATGTTGGAAGAACTTCTGGACAGATTTGGAGAGCTTCCGAAAGCTGTTATGAATCTTCTGACAATTGCGAAGATAAAAGCGCTCGCCCACAGATCTTATGTGACGGAGATCAAACAGCTTGGAAAAGATATGCGTATCACCCTTTATGAAAAAGCAAAACTGAATCCAGCAGGTATGCCTGTACTTTTGCAGAAATACAGACGTGGACTGCAGTTCAAAAATGAACAGGAGCCGAAATTTATTCTTACACCGGAAGGGAAAGTTCTTGACAGTCTGATAGAATTTTTGCAGGAACTGGAGAGCATGGTAGAAGAGTAGAAGTAATGAGCGGAAATAATATTTGTGATAATTTTATGATTTATCTTGCCCTTAAAGCAAAAAAAGATTATACTTTTGATTATATGAAATCTGGCAACAATGGAGGAAAAGATGAAAAGAGCGATAAAAAGAACAGCCGTTACTGCACTGGCAGGTGTTATGGCTGCAGGAATGCTTACAGGTTGTGGAAGTAAAAAATTAGACGGAACCAAAACCGTTGCGACAGTTGACGGAACTGATGTTCCGATTGGAATATTAAGCCTCATAACACGTGAAAATCAGGCGCAGGCAGAAGCAATGTATGCAAGTTTTATGGGTGGACAGAGTTATTCCATCTGGGATTCAGATACTGAAGACGGAAAGACATACGGCGAGCAGGCTGTAGAAGAATCTCTGAAGGATCTTGAGATTATGTACATTCTTAAAGAAAAAGCTGCTGATTACAAAGTCGAAGTAACAGATGATGATAAAGCAGCGATCGCAGAAGCAGCTTCTCAGTTTATTGCAGCAAACAGTGAAGATACTCTGAAAGAACTTGCTGTATCAGAAGACCAGGTTAAAACATATCTGGAACTTGTAACTTATAAAGAACGTATTCATGATTCTATTGTTGCAGATGTAGATACAAATGTTACAGATGAAGAAGCACAGCAGTCTTCTTTTAGCTATGTCAGCATTAATACTTCTGATCTCAGTGATGATGAGATCAAAGCCAAAAAAGAAGAAGCTCAGAAGATTCTGGATGCTATGAACGAAAATCCGGATGCTGATCTGAATGAAACAGCGAAATCCGTAGATGATTCTTATTTCTCACTGGATGGTACATTTGATGCAAATGCATCAGAAGATGAGGACAGTGATGAAGAAGACAGCACTACTACTTCAGGCGGTTATCCGGAAGAAGTCCTGAAAGTTTTAAGAACTCTTGATGATGGTCAGATGGGACCTGATGTTATTGAGACAGATACAGGATTCTATGTTGTTCAGCTGAAAGAAAAGATGGATAAAGATGCAACAGAAAGCAAAAAGAAATCTATTGCAAGTACGCGTCAGGAAGATTTTTATAAAGAAACAACAGAGAAATGGCTTGATGAAGCAGATGTAACTGTTGATAAAAAAGTTCTCAAGACTCTGAAAGTTACAGACAGTCATAAGTTTTCGATTGTGACACCTACACCGGAAGTTACAGAAGAAGCTACAACAACACCAGAAGTAACTGAAGCTGCAGAAGCTACAACAACACCGGAAGCAACAGAGGCAGCAGAAAAACTTAATACAGATTCTTCCCTTGAAGTAAAAGATGGAGATACTGTTAATATTGATTATGTAGGTAAGATTGATGGTGAGGCATTTGATGGTGGAAGTACTGATGGAAGTGGTACAGATCTTGTTATCGGATCAGGAAGCTATATTGATGACTTTGAAGATCAGCTGATAGGTTCTCATCCTGGAGATAAAGTAGAAGTTACAGTTACATTCCCAGATGATTATCAGGCAACAGATCTTGCAGGTAAAGAAGCTGTATTTGATGTTACAGTAAATGGAATTTATGAATAAAGTAAATATAGAAAAGCCCATGGCATGATGCCGTGGGCTTTTTCGGATTATCAGATTTCGGAAGACTCAGCATCTTCATCGGGGTACTCGCTTCCTTCACCTGTGGAAACGTGGATTCCGTTGATCTCTACATCACATTCCATCGGGATTACCAGGCATCGGCGGCCATCGATCACTCTGGTCTCAACCAGTTCGGCCCTGTCCGGATCTACGTGGATCACTACATCGGGAGTTTTGATTTCCATACGACGGGTATTGGTTATATTTGCTGCCATAAGGGAGGCGTTTTCTCCTGCAGTGGCTTCATAACACTGATCAAAAGTTTCAAGTTTTTCTTCTTCTATGCCACATTCTTCAAAAAGCCGTTTCACTTCCGGTTTTGTCAGAACAGCGGGTTCCGGAGAGTCTTTCTGGGACTCGACCCATTCGTTTAATTTTTCATGAATGTTCATGACAGTATCATAGGCACAGTCCTCGCCAAGAGTTTCCTCAACCAGCGCATTGAAAGAGTCACGCTGTCCACCGGCAGACAGAGGAGTCACACAGCCAAAAAGTTCATCTACAAAAGTGCTTCTCAACTGTTCTGCATTTTTGGAATAGTAGAGAAGTCCGTGAATATCTGTGCTTCTGTCATTAAATACAGGAAACAGGAAACCAAGATCCGGCATTTCCACGATCCAGTCACGGATGCGGTCTTCGATATTGTTGGTTTCAGCATTATAGCAAAGTCCTGCTTTGGACAGATTTACAGGGCAGATGCTACAGAGAATATGATCATAAATTTCATCAGAAGCATCGAACATTTCCTGGCCGTCACTGGATTTGCCGGGAACATCATAAACTGCATGAATCAGGATAATATAATAATTTTCGCCATAGTCATAGGATTCAATGACTTTGTCGTAAAATTCATCGAGAATGGTATCATCCTGAAGTTTACTTCCTCTTAAACGAAGAAGAAATTCCTGTGTGCCACCCTCTTTTTCCTGTTCAAGAGGGAATTCCATGTTAATAAGGTTTTTTCCGAGAGTTCCGGAAAGAGTTTTTTTGAAGATTTCAAAGTATTTAAACATTTCTTCTTCTGAAAGAGAAAGAAAAGCTTCTTTTAATTTTGTTTTTTTGTTTTTTTCGCCGTCAACATAGCAGCCACAGATACGTGTAATGGCGCAGTTGCTGGGAGAAAACTGCTTTTTGATCTCTGATATTTCTTTTTTGTTCATATGTTTTATCGCTCCTTATTGTCACAATATAGCATTTCTGCGTGGTGATATCAAGAAATTTTTCTGTATGAAAAGTACAGTAATAACTATAAAAAATTAAAGAATTTCATATAAAAACAAGTCGGGCATGGGCAAACTGCACAAAAATATAAATGAAAATTGTGCATAAATATTAAAAGTGATAATAAATTTATAGATAGACCCAAAAAAATTATATGTATTTTTTATAATCGCTCTGTTAGAATACAATCATCAGGCGGGGGGTAAACCGCATTAGAAAAAAGGAGGAAGTTTTTCATGAAAAGAAAAGTTTTAGCAGGATTACTTTGTGTAGCAATGGGCGTTACTACAATGACAGGAGCAGTTGGTGTATTCGCTGCTGACGATGCTGCAGAAACAACTGTAGATATGGATGGTGTTGACGTTGATAATACTAAGATTGGTATCAGTATTTATCAGTTCGCAGATAACTTTATGACTCTTTATCGTACAGAGCTGGTTCGTTATCTGACAGAAGATCTTGGATTTAATGAAAGCAATATCGTAGTACAGGATGGTAAAAATGACCAGGCTGAGCAGACAAACCAGATCAACAACTTTATCACAGATAAGGTTGACGTTATGATCCTGAACCTGGTTCAGTCCTCTTCCGCACCTCAGGTTACAGATATGTGTAACGATGCAGGAATCCCGGTTGTTTACATTAACCGTCAGCCAGATGAAACAGAATCTGACAGATGGGCTTCTGACGGAATCAAAGCTACTTACATCGGTGCAGATGCAAGACAGTCAGGAACATATCAGGGCGAAGAAATCCTTGAAACAGAAAACAAAGGTGATATCAATGGCGACGGCAAAGTTTCCTATATCATGGTTCAGGGTGACCCGGAAAACATCGATGCTCAGTACAGAACAGAATATTCTGTAAAAGCTCTTACAGACGCTGGTGTTGAAACAGAAGAACTTCTTCTTCAGAGAGGTGACTGGGATCAGGCTAAAGGACAGCAGATCGTACAGGACGCTCTGACACAGTTTGGCGATCAGGTAGAAGTTGTATTCTGTAACAATGATGCAATGGCACTTGGTGCTCTTCAGGCAATCCAGGCAGCTGGAAGAACTGTTGGCGAAGATATCTACCTTGTAGGTGTTGATGCTCTTACAGATGCAGTTCAGAACATCATCGACGGCAACATGACAGGTACAGTATTCAACGATTACTTCGGACAGGCTCATGGAGCAGCTGAACTGGCAGTTAAATATCTCAAAGGCGAAGAAGTTGATCCTGTAAACATGGTTGACTATGTAAAAGTAACTTCTGACAATGCAGCAGATATCCTTGAGTTAATCAAATAATTTTATTTGAGTCAATAATAATGTTTAATCTGGGTGTGCCGAAAGGGGCACACCCACTTTTGTGAGAAAGGAGAGAGTGGGATGGCAGAGTATAGATTGGAGATGCGCGGTGTAAGCAAAAGCTTTCCGGGCGTCAAGGCGCTGGACCGGGTAACACTTAAGGTCCGCCCGGGTACTGTACATGCGCTCATGGGTGAGAACGGAGCTGGTAAATCCACCCTCATGAAGTGCCTGTTCGGTATTTATCATATGGATGAAGGTGAAGTCTTCGTAGATGGAGAAAAGGTCAATATTAATAATCCTGATGAAGCATTACATAAAGGACTGGCGATGGTGCATCAGGAGCTGCAGCCTGTTCCGGAAAGAACAATTGCAGAAAACATGTATCTGGGCCGTTATCCGACCAAATCGGTGGGACCACTGAAAGTTATTGATCATGCAAAAATGAATGCAGAAGCAAAAAAATGGCTTGAAAATGTAAAAATGCCATTTGATCCGAAGAGAAAACTGGGTGATCTTTCCATTTCTCAGATGCAGTCCGTAGAAATCGCAAAGGCAGTGTCACAGGAAGCAAGACTTATTATTCTTGACGAGCCTACTTCTTCACTGACAGATAACGAAGTCGAGGCATTGTTCCGTATTGTTCGAGATCTTCGTGACAGAGGTGTTTCCTTTGTATTTATTTCTCACAAAATGGCAGAACTTCGCAAAATTTCTGATGATATCACGATCATGCGAGATGGTGGCTATGTAGGCACCTGGGAAATGAAAGATATCAGTGATGATGAAATCGTAAAACAGATGGTTGGACGTGAACTTACCAATATTTATCCTCCGCTGGATAATACTCCGGGAGATATACTTCTGGAAGTAAATGATTTTACAAGCATTCACGACAATTCTTTTAAGGACTGTTCTTTCAAACTGAGAAGAGGCGAGATTCTTGGTTTCGGTGGTCTGGTAGGTGCACAGAGAACAGAACTTATGGAAGCTGTTTTCGGTATTCGTCATATAACCAAAGGCGAAATTAAACTGAATGGAAAGAAACTGGATATCAAACGGCCGCAGGATGCGATTCGTAACGGTATTGGAATGATCACTGAGGACCGCCGTGGTTCCGGTATTCTTGGCTGTCTTTCCATTGCAGATAATGTTTCTATTGCTTCGCTTGACCATTATCTTGAGGCAGGAATCAAACTGAACACAAAGAAGATTGAAGATCTTGTTCAGGATAATGTAGCAAAACTCAGCATCAAGACACCAAGCAGTAAAACGCTTATTCAGTCACTGTCAGGTGGTAACCAGCAGAAGGTAATCATTTCACGCTGGCTGGCAAACAATCCGGATGTCCTGATCATGGACGAACCTACCCGAGGTATTGACGTCGGAGCGAAATATGAAATCTATCAGATTATGATCGCACTGGCAAAACAGGGCAAGGGAATCATAATGATCTCATCAGAGATGCCGGAACTGATAGGTGTTTCCAACCGTATCATGGTAATGTGTAACGGTAAGATCACAGGTGAAGTTGAAGGTGTTGAAGCTACACAGGAAAACATCATGCATTTTGCTACACAGTTCTAAGTGAAGGAGGAAAATAGAATGGATAAATCAAAGAAATTCGATCTCAAAAAAGTTCTTTTGGATAATGGTATCATCATACTTCTGATGATCCTGGTTATTTACGTAGGAATTACAGTACCTACATTCCGTAGTGTAAGAAACCTTTTAAACCTGGCTATCAACGCAGCTCCGCGTGTTATCATCGCACTCGGTGTCAGCGGCTGTCTGATCACAAAGGGTACTGACCTTTCCGCAGGTCGTGCAGTTGGTTTAAGTGCCTGCCTTGCTGGTATCATGCTTCAGAAACCTGATGCACCTGGTAAAGTATGGCCGAACTTCCCACAGCTGAATGTATGGGTTATTCTTCTGATCGTTATTGCAATCTGTGCAGTATTTGGTCTTATCAATGGTATTGTTATTTCCTATCTTCAGGTTCCTGCATTTATCGGAACTCTGGGTATGCAGCTGATCATTTATGGTATTGCACTTGTTATCACAAACTCCGTTCCGATCGGTGGATATCGTGCAGACTATATTTCAGTTACACAGGGAAAAATCGCCGGTATTCCGGTTCTGTTTATCTATCTTATAATTGCAGCAGCTATTTTCTGGTTCATTTATAATTATACCCGTCATGGTAAATATATGTATGCAATCGGTGGAAATGAAGTTGCAGCAGAAGTATCTGGTGTTAATACAAAGAAAACAAAGATCATTATCTATACAACAGCAGCAGCTATGTATGCAATTGCCGGTTTCCTTCTTGGTGGAAAATCCGGTGGTACCAGTGTTAACATGGGTATGGGATACGAACTTGAAGCTATCGCAGCCTGCACCATCGGTGGTGTATCTGTAAACGGTGGTATCGGTAAAGTATCCGGTGTTATTATCGGTGTTGCAGTATTCGAACTTCTGAAATCTTCTCTGCAGTTCCTGGGAGTAAATACAAACTACCAGTATATTGCACAGGGTGTCGTAATCGTAGTTGCGATCGCACTGGATATTCGTAAATATATTGCTAAGAAGTAAAACCCTGAGGGGGAGAATCTCACAGTTGCGAAGGCCGAATCTCCCCCTCAGACTCCCCCTGTTTGGCCACGCAATTCTAAACCGGCAGGGATTTAAATATCAGAATAATAAAATAATAAAGGGACAAAAGCTGTATAAGGCGTTTGTCCCTTTTTTATTTTGTACATTGTAATTTATAAATCCTATGTTTCATGGTATACTTGTGATAACAACATGGAAAGGTGAATGCTATGGAAATGTATAATTTGTTGCTGGTTGATGATGAGGCGGATGTGCTGCAGGCTATGAAGAGGAAAATTGACTGGGAGGCGCTTGGTTTTTGTCTTGCAGGTACCGCTGAGAACGGACAGGAGGCTCTGGAACTGGCTGAACAGCTTCATATAGATGTGGTGTTGACGGATATTAAAATGCCTTATATGGATGGACTGACTCTGTGTCGTAAGCTGAAGGAAAATTACCGTAATATGAAAGTAGTTATTTATTCGGGATTTGATGATTTTGAGTTTGCAAGAGAAGCAGTGCATCTGGAGGCTGAGGAATATCTGCTGAAACCTATCAGTGCAAAAGATATAACAGAAGTATTTACCAGAATAAAGGGAAAACTTGATCAGGAATTCAGTGAATACAGGAATCTTAACAAACTGTCAGAGTATTATCGTAAGAGTCTTCCGGCAATGAGAGAGCAGTTGATGATGGGAATCCTGGAAGGACGGATTTCAGGAGACCGTGTCAGAAGTATGATGGAGACATATGAGATGAAGCTGGATGCTTCATGTTATGTAGTCAGTATTCTTTATCCGGAATCGGGTCCGGGAGAGGATATGGGGCAGAACGGTCAGTTTATGACACTTCCACTTAAAGAAATGGCGCAGGATTATCTGAGAGAACGTGTGGATTTTTACAGTACTTTATTCCTGGATCAGGTTATTTTTGTATTTATGCTTCATGATAAAGAAGAAATGGATAAAGTTCTTTATCATCTTGACCAGATATGTAAAATGAGTGCACGCGTGCTCCAGATACCGGTCACTGCGGCAGTCGGGCTTGCATGTGATCAGGTTGAAGAACTGAGAACTTCTTATCAGGAAGCGTTAAATGCTCTGGAATATCATACGATACTGGGCGGTGGGCAGGTAATATATATACATGATATTGAACCAAGTCTGAAGGATTTCATTTCACCGGCAGAATATGATTTTCAGAATCTGATCCATGCAGTAAAAGTCGGCGACCGGAAAGAAACAGATGCAGCAATTGCTGATTTTATGAATAATATCAGGAAGACTTCAATTTCACCAAGCCAGTATCAGCTTCTGTTTATGGAACTTCTTACAGAACTTGTAAAGATCGGGCGCTCCTATAAACTTCATACGAAGCAGATATTCGGAGAACACAGCGGTTCCTGGCAGGAACTTTATAAATATATTTCCATAGAAGATCTGGAAGGATGGCTGCAGGAAGTCTGCACTAATCTGCGGCACACATTTCGCCATGAACGAAGAGATTCCACTGCAAGGCTGACGGAACAGGCACGGGAGTATATAGAAGAACATTACAGGGAAAATGATCTTTCGGCAGACAGTCTCTGCCGTTATCTGAATGTGACGGCAGCCTATTTTTCTACTATTTTCAAAAAAGAAGTTGGCATGTCATTCGTGGCATATCTTACTAAGATACGTTTGGAACACGCAGTAGAACTGCTTCGTACTACAGAAGATAAGACATATGTGATCGCAGAGGCAGTGGGGTATACAGAACCTAATTATTTCAGTTATGTTTTCAAAAAACAGTACGGGATCTCACCTTCAAAATACCGTACAAGCCTCAGTGATGAAGAGAGAAAACAGTCCTGAAAAATCATATTACCAAACAACAGAGAAAGTATAACTGTCTATGAAATTTATAAAAAAGAAATGGAAACAGCTTGCAGAATATGCGAACAGCCGTGGACTCCAGTTTGTGATATCAGTATCATTTACACTGGTTGCTCTGGTAGGAATGGTATTTATCGGCGGTTTTCTGCTTCAGAGCTATGGCAATGCAACAGAAGAAATGGTGCGAAAAGACAGCAGACAGCTGATCGATCAGGTGGAGATCAACCTTAATAATTACCTGAGATCCATGATGCGTATTTCAGATGCCATGTATTATAATGTCATCAAAAAAGTAGATCTGGGTCAGGACAATATCAGCCAGGAACTGAACCTTCTGTATGAATCAAATAAAGACAATCTGGTAAGCGTGGCATGTTTTGATGAAGAAGGAAGCCTTCTGGGGGCTGCACCTGTTGGAACGCTCAAGAAAAACGTTGATCTTGGCAGTCAGAAGTGGTTTACTAGTGCTGAAAATCAGATGGAGAACCTCCATTTTTCAGAACTTCATGTTGAAAATATCTTCGAAAACAGCAGTGGACGTTATTATTGGGTTGTATCTCTGAGCCGTGGTGTAGAACTTACTAACCGTGGCAGGATGTCAGGAGGAATTCTTCTTGTAGACATGAATTTCAGTGGCATCCGCCAGCTGTTCACAAAGGTGAACAGTCAGGGACTGGGGTATGTATATCTGATTAACAGTGATGGAGATATTATTTATCATCCTAAACAGAATCTTATATTTTCCAGTATGATGAAAGAAAACAATAAAACAGCAAGCCAGTACGATGATGGAGTTTATGATGAGACTTTTCAGGGTGAAGACAGAACAGTCATTGTGAAGACTGTAGGTTACACAGGGTGGAAAATTGTCAGTGTTACTCCGAAAAAGATATTTTATCAGAACGCAAACAGAACAAGAATTGTGGCAGGAATCATGCTTTCGCTGTCAATTTTTCTGATGATTTTTGCAAACCAGTTTGTGGCAGTCCGGGTGGCAAGACCAATGAAAAAACTGGAAGATTCTCTTAAAGGAATTGGAGTGGATAAAGAGCCGGAAATTTACATTGGAGGTCCGCCGGAGATCCAACATCTTGGAAAGACCATACTTTCTATGGTGGAACAGCTCCGCAAGCTGACGGACGATATTGTAAAGGAACAGGAAGAAAAACGAAAAAGCGAACTGGATGCACTGCAGTCTCAGATCAATCCGCATTTTCTTTATAATACACTGGATTCTATTATGTGGATGGTAGAGAGTGAGCAGTATGAAGATGCTGTGGCAATGGTACAGGCTCTTGGAAAACTGTTCAGGATCAGTCTTTCCAGGGGGAAAAATATTATTACTGTGGGCGAAGAACTGCAGCATGCAAGGAGTTATCTGGATATTCAGAAATACCGTTATAAAAACAAATTTATATCATATTTTGAGATTGAAGAAGATATTGAAAAATATAAAACAATTAAATTGATTCTGCAGCCTCTGATCGAAAATGCCATTTATTATGGAATGGAATATATGGACGGAGATGGAGAAATATATATCCGTGCATATACCAGAGAAAATGATCTGTATTTTGAGGTTGAGGATAACGGACTCGGAATGCGGGAAGAACAGGTAGCCGGACTTCTGACAGAAGAGCCGAAAGTTCGAAGCAAAGGTTCTGGAATCGGTCTTCGAAATGTACACCAGAGAATTCAGCTGTATTTCGGTGAAACATATGGACTGCAGATAGAGAGCGAGCCAGATGAAGGTACAATCATAAGGATTCACCTTCCAAAAACCGAGGATGTGGTCAGCGAAGCCGGAGGTGATAAATGATGAAGCGAAAAGCACGCTGGAGAATATGGGCAGTCATCTGTGTGTTGACGATAGTACTGATGGTAGTTTATGCTTACGGAATTTCTACAGAAAGCCCACAGAAACCGGTAAATTATTCAGTTGTTCTCTATGAACATACAGATAATGAATGGGAAACTCTTGCAGATGGAATGCGTCAGGCCGAACAGGATCTGAACATCAAAGTAAATTATGTCCACATGGGAAGAGGAGATACAGCATCAGATCAGGCAGCTGCAATCCAGAAGGAGATTGATGCAGGGGCGGCAGGAATTCTTGTGGCAGCTTCTGACAGTGAAGCCCTGAGAAAAGAACTTGGAGGGATGTCTTTTTCTGTGCCGCTTCTGTTTGTTGAGACAGGGGCAGGAAATGAATATCCGGTCGTGCGTACAGATGATTATCAGATGGGATATGAACTGGGGGAGGCATTGCTGCAAGATATAAAAAAACGGCAGGATGATCACAGAGTAGCAGTTATCTGTGAATATATGGAAAGGGACAGTGTCCGGCTTCGCTATGAGGGACTTGTTGATGCACTGAAAAAGGACAACTCAGATATAGAGATAGAGACATTTACAAGAGGCAGCGGAGACTACAGTCTCAGCTTGTTTATAGGAACACTGTTTTCAAAGTGTGGCAGTTACATTGTTGCACTGGATAAATATGCTACACAGGAAGCTGCAGCTGCATGGCTTTCTGAAAAAAGTAATTATGAAAAAAACGGCAGAGAAGTTCTGATTTATGGTATTGGAAATACAGGTCAGACAGTAAATGATCTTGATAACGAAAATCTTCATATGCTGGCATATCAGAATGAATTCAAGATGGGATATGAAGGGTTACAGTGCCTTGTTGACAGGCGCAGTAAAAACTGGGTTGATAATAATGTGGAGATCAGACATAAATTGGTGACAAAAGATACGTTGTATGAATATGAGAATGAGCGGCTTCTGTTTCCAAACACATAATCCGGAGGGGTAAATTGAAAAGAAAAAGATATATCAGTGTACTGGCAGTTATGTCAGTGATGACAGCACTTGGCGGCTGTGGAATGCAGAATAATTTTGTAGAAGAACAGCCCAAAAATATGACAATAGGAATAAGTGTCTACGATCAGTATGATACTTTTATATCAGAACTGATGTCGCAGTTTCAGTCTTATGTGAAAGAAAAAGAGAAAGACTGGGGAATTTCCATTACTCTGGAAATACAGAATGCAGAACAGAATCAGCTTGTGCAGAACAGTCAGCTGGATTCTTTTATTGAAGATGGAGTGGATATAGCGTGTATCAATCTGGTTGACAGGACAGATGCATCTTCTATCATTGAAAAAGCAAAGACCAGTGATGTACCAGTGATTTTCTTTAACAGGGAGCTTGTGAAAGAAGATCTTGAACGATGGGACAAACTGTATTATGTAGGTGCAGATGCTTATGAGTCAGGAAAACTTCAGGGAGATATTCTGGTTAACGAATGCGAGACAAATTTTGATAAAATAGACAGAAATCATGATGGTGTTCTTCAGTATGTTATGCTGGAAGGAGAAGCCAGTCATAATGATTCCTTGATCAGAAGCATGACAGTTATTCAGGAAATAACGGAAAATGGATATACTGTCGAAAAACTTTCTGATGAAATTGCAAACTGGAACCGGGATCAGGCTGCAAATAAGATGAAGCAGTTCCTGGAAGAATTTGGAAATTCAATAGAGGTGGTTCTTGCAAATAATGATGATATGGCGTTGGGAGCCATTGATGCACTAAAAACAGCAGGCATGGAAAATAGTTCAGAAAACTGGCCAGCAGTTCTGGGAATTGATGGAACTACTGTCGGACTGGAAGCAGTAGAAAAGGGAGAAATGCTGGGAACTGTTCTGAATGATGCAAGAGGACAGGCAAGTGGAATGCTGGAACTGGCATATTCACTTACAATGGGAACGAAACTTCCGAAAAAATATCAGCTGATAGATGATAAATATATACGTATGCCATATAAAATCGCAACAAAGGAAAATCTTGGGGAAATCCAGGTTGAACAGACAAAATAAAACAGTGAAAAATGATCCCTGCTGTCATGCATACAGCAGGGATCATTTTTTATGTAACAGGAAATTACTCCGTAATGTTCCTACAGTACATCCGTACGAAATGCCTCCGCAATACCACTTAAATTATAACGGTCGGCGAGATCCTGAATACCAGTCATGATTTCCTCACGGCTGAAATTATTTTCTTCCAGAAACTCATCGGATTTTGCGTTAAGAATATAGTAAAAAATGAGGCCGATCTCAAGATTCTGGCGGTCACCGTCACAGGTCATTTCATACAGCTGATTTTCGGCTTCATCTATGCTGCCGTCTTCCAGAAGACTCAGCAGATTTTCCAGAACAGTTCTGGCGTCTGCGTCTTCAATTACATCGGGGGTAAGTTCCGGCGCATTTACATTGAATAACATTTTCATGACTGCACGTACCATTTCACGAATCTGGCGCAGTATATAATCATCCTGAAGCATAATAAGTTCTCCTTTCTGAACAGTATGGATTTCTGACTGTTCAGTATTGTTCTAAGGATAGATTACCACAGACTTTTTGATTGTTCTACCTGATTTTTGTATTTCTACGAAAAATCATACTTTAATCATAATTATATGTTAAGATTAAATTACATATATATTAAGAAAATATGATATAGTGTCAGAGCTTAAAAATGTGTCATCATGGATAAGCTAAAGACATAAAAGAAACAGAAAGTGAACATATAAAAATGAAAATAAAATACAGAGTATTGACCGGGATTCTTATGGGATTTCTTCTGTGCGGAAACGTTTATGCACAATCTGTGGCAGAACCTCAGATAGAATCGCAGGCGGCTGTTGTAATAGATATGGACAATGGTAATATTTTATATAAAAAAAATGAATTGGAGAAATTTTATCCTGCAAGTATTGTAAAACTTCTTACAGCGCTGGTGACAGCCGAAAGGGGAAACCTGGACGATACAGTGATTTTTTCCCATGATGCGATATATGATGTGGAACAGGGAAGTGGAAATCCGCTTCTTCTGGAAGCGGGAGACAAGCTGTCAGTAAAAGATTGTATGTATGCCATGATTCTGGAATCGTCCAATCAGGCAGCGAATGCGCTGGCAGAATATGTGGCAGGGAGCAATGACAAGTTTGCGGAATATATGAATGAAGAGGCAAAAAAGCTTGGCTGTAAAGATTCTAATTTTGTCAATCCGTCCGGATTAAATGATGAAAAGCAGCAGGTAACTGCAGCAGATATGGCGGTGATTGCAAGAGCAGCACTTCAGAATGAGACGGTAAGAAAAGTGGCTTCGACAAAAGATTACCGTATTGCATCTACTCTAAACAGTCCGGACGGGATTACACTGCAGATGGAACATCAGCTTCTTAATGGTGATGAGTATTCCTATGGCTATGCTTTTGCTGGAAAAACCGGCTATACGTCAGCTGCGGGAAATACCCTTGTAACGGCTGCTCAAAAAGACGGGCAGGAAATTCTTGCAGTAGTGCTGAAAAGCGATATGACGCATTATGAGGATACGATCAGACTGCTGGATTATGGATTTGAAGCGGCAGCTGCAAAAAAAGCAGAAGAAAAGAATGCCGTGGAAGATAAAGAAGAAGTATCAAAAGATATTGATCTGGATGTGATAAAACAAGATGAATCCACAGTTTCGTATATTACAGGAAATATTTTCAAAAGTATTATAATTGCTGTAATTCTGTGTACGGCGGCATATTTTGTACTCATATGTATTCAGAGATACCGAAGAAAACTGAGAAAAATCAGAAAACAGAAAAGAATCAGAAAAAGATAGATTACTATTCATTCCGTTAGCAGTAACAAATATAACAAAAATAGTCTGGATTTTGTGGGTAAATTTCTTTACGTAAAAAATTTATGATGCTATAATAAACTGTATAGTTGTATGGAAGGAAAATATTACATGAAACCAGATTTTGCAATGACACAGCAGGAAGCGGAGGAAATGCAGAAAGACCTCAGGAAGATCTTTACAATCGTGCGTCTTTTGGAGGCAGATGCCATACCGACAGGTGATATTTGTTCACCAAAAGAATGTAAATGTTTTACTTTTTGGAAAAAAAGCCATCGTTGTGAAAATTGCACTTCACGGAAAGCGCTTCTTGAGAAGTCACAGAAAACAAAGCTTGAATTTTTGGAAGGAAAAATATATCAGGTGATTTCCAGATACCTGGAAATTGACGGTAATCCGTTTGTTATGGAGATGGTCAGTGAACTGGATGAAGATGCAGTTGTAGATAATGAGGGCAGAGAAGCCTTAATTAAGAAACTTACAGGATATGACAGGGAACTGTATATAGATGCTCTTACAGGCGCATATAACAGAAGGTATTACGAGGATAGATTAAAAAATAAAATCATATCAGCCGGTGTGGCAATGATCGATCTTGATGATTTTAAGATTTATAATGACATATATGGACATGACGCAGGCGATCAGGTGCTGAATACGGTTGTTAAGGTAGTACGAAGATGCATTCGTAAAACAGATCTGCTGGTACGTTATGGAGGCGATGAATTTCTGCTGATAATGCCGGACATTGTCGAAAACATTTTTGCTAAAAAACTCAGACAGATCCAGGAGAATATTCATTCTGAAAGTGTTCCCGGATACAACAGGCTCCGAATCTCTGTGAGTATAGGTGGAGTACTTACAGGAAGTGAAACGATAGAATCAGCAATCCGAAGAGCTGACCAGTATATGTACCAGGCAAAAAACCGAAAAAATATGGTTGTTACGGAGACAGAAAGCAGACAGTCTATGGAGGAGATGACAGCTCAGAAAGCTGCAAACTCCAAAAAAGAAAAGATACTTATTGTCGATGATTCAGAAATGAACAGGGCGATTCTTACAGAAATTCTGGGTGAGAACTTTGAGATACTTGAAGCTGTTAATGGTCAGATCTGTGTAGATATACTGAAAGAGCATGGACAGGAGATTTCGCTTATTCTGCTTGATATTGTAATGCCGGTCATGGATGGATTTGCTGTTCTGAAGTATATGAACCAGTATGAGTGGATCAGTGATATTCCGGTAATTATGATATCCAGTGAGGATTCGGTATCAACAGTGCGTCAGGCTTACGAAATGGGCGTAGCAGATTATATCAACCGTCCTTTTGATGCAAAGGTTGTACGGCAGAGAGCAGTTAATACAATTAAGTTATATGCGAAACAGAGACGCCTGATCACGCTTATTACCAGTCAGATATACGAAAAAGAAAAGAATAACCGAATGATGATAGGTATTCTTAATCAGATTCTTGAGTTTCATAATGGTGAAAGCGAGGCACATGTCCTAAATGTAAGTACTATTACGGGATTACTTCTCGAAAAGCTGGTCCAGAAGACAGATAAATATGAACTGTCCTGGTCTGACAGACTCCTGATCATTAATGCTTCTGCGTTACATGACATTGGAAAGATAGGAATTGATGACAGGATCCTCAATAGAAAAAATAAAGTAACCAGAGAAGAAAGAAATATAACAAAAAGACATACACTGATCGGAGCTTCCATGATGGAAAACATGGGGGTATATAAGGATGAGGATCTTGTGAAATATGCATACCAGATATGCAGATGGCATCATGAACGATATGATGGAAAGGGATATCCGGACGGGCTGGTTGGTGAAAAAATTCCAATAGCATCACAGGTTGTATCTCTGGCAGATGTCTATGAAAGACTTATCAGTGGAGAAAAGACAGGAAGTCCTGTTTCGGAAAAAGAAGCAATAGAGTCTGTTATTCAGGGTAAGCAGGGTGCATTTAATCCAATTCTGCTGGAGTGTCTGGCCGAAATAAAAGACAAGCTGCAGGAAAATGTAAAAGCAGATTATAATGGTAAGCAGAACTATATCCTTAAAAACAAGATTATGAAGGATATTGAAGAATATGAACAGGTAAACAGCCGCCTTATGGAAGAAATGTCAGAAGATGTAAAAAGAGAAATATCTTCAGCAGCAGAATCTCCCGTGGGGGGGCAGAACTGGAAACTTCATGAAATGTATGATGATTGAGAGGAGAAAATACGATGACAGTAAGAGAATGTTATGAAAAAATGGGCGCAGATTATGATGGTTTGCTGTCAAGGTTGGGGAGTGAAGCTCTGATAAAGAAGTTTGCAGTTAAATTTCTGGATGATGCAAGTTTTCAGGAGCTGAAAGATGCACTGGCATCAGGAGAAGCAGAAAAAGCTTTTCGAGCGGCACATACATTAAAGGGAATCTGCCTGAATCTGGGATTTGATAATCTTTATAAACCAAGTGAAGTACTTACAGAGAAACTTCGTGGTGGAGAAATCGATGGTTATGAAGATATGCTGGCAGCAGTAGAGGCAGAATATGCAAAAACAGTAGAAGCAATCAACTGCATTTCCGACTGATACCTGTATAAATAAACAGACCCTTTCTGTAGTGAAATTATTCGTACAGGAAGGGTCTTTATTATTGGTTATTTCATCTGTTTCATTGCTTCGTGAAGCCTTGTAAGGCTTTCAGGGGAAGGATCAACATAAGGAGAATCAATGAGATAATCCTCAAGAATCTTCAGATTTTCTTCTGTGCATGGGACACCAAGTTCTTCGAGTGTAAGAGGCATATCCATACCACGCATAAATTCTTTCAGCTGATCTTTTTTGTCACTGAGCTGATTATAATAAAGCTGAGTGAACAGGGCGACTGCTACAATCTCACCATGAAGGGCATCTTTGGCTTCCTGTGTGAAGAAAGTTCTTACGCCATCATACATCATGTGACCGAGAGCAGACTGACTGAAGCTTTTGGTAATGTTAGCGATCACACCGGTAACAGCTATGTTAATAAAAGTAACGTCTTCAACAGCTTTGGTAACTTTTCCATGACGGATATCTTCTATGGCAGCCGGACCGTACTGTTCCAGTACATCGTAAGTATATTCTGCCATTTTATAGGCTGTAAAAAGATCGAATTTGTTATCATCAAGAGTCATTACAGGCTTACCGTTCTGGATCTCGATTTTTTTTGCCATCGCATCCAGAATTCCGGCAGCTGCATAACGGATCGGACATTGGGCGATTGTTTCCATATCTACAAGAACAGCATCGATTTCGTGTTCAAAACGCCAGCAGTTTTTCTTGGCGCCTTCCGGGGTGTACATGACACTCATGGTAGTGAAAGCGGCACAGGTGGCAATAGAAGTAGGAATATTTACTGTTCCGAGACCTGCAGTTTCTCCTACAGCCTTTGAAAAATCCATAATTTTTCCGCCGCCGATACCGACAATCTCATCACATCCTGCAGCAAGACATTTGTCTGTATATTCTCTGGCCGCTTCATAGCTGCATACACCATCGTAAATTTCCACAACATAATCTACGCCGGCCTCTTTGATTCCCGGAAGGAGACGGTCTTTTACAGCTTCAAATGCTCTCGGGCCTGCTAAGAGAAATGCTTTTTTGCTGAAGCGGGCGATTTCTTTTCCACATTCTTCAAGGAGTCCTTTTTCCTGACGGTAACGTCCTGCTCCGAATTTAATTGCACTGTCTAATACTATTTTTTCCATGATATGTCGTCCTTTCTCCGTCTGTGTTTTTCAGACAAATTTTGAAACTTGTATTTTGAAGTTTTTGTGTTTGTTTTTTGGATAGACATATCTTAACAACATAAAAAAGCCACCGCAACATGACCTCTGTTTTTAGAATTAATTCGGTGGCTTTTTGATGAATTTCAGACAAATTTGTCTAATGTATTTATTCTTTTCCGATGCGTTTTCGTATACTGATAAGATGGTATTCCATGGCATTGTATGCGTCCACACCTTTATGATGGGAGATGGCAATGGCAATTTCACGGTGTTCGGGAGCCGTTTCGCGAGGACGGCGTGTACCGGCTACGCTGTCATAAAGTGCCTGCATCTGGTGTATATATGGGATAAGATTGTGTATGGCGGTATTTCCGCTGCAGTTGGCAACTGCCTGGTGAAATTCCATATCTTTTTTTATATAATTTTCACCGGAGTGAACGATGTTGTCCAGTTCATCACAGAGTGTAAAAAGTAGTTCACAGTCTTTTCGGCTGGCATTCTGCGCTGCCAGTGCAGCAGCTCTGGGTTCGATCATGATACGCAGCTCAAGAAGATCTCTGGTAAGTTTTTTCTTATCATATACAAGAGAAAAACCAAGGGGATCGTCAGAGACACCGAGCTTTGAGGAAACAAAGGTTCCGGCGCCTCTCTGGATATCAAGTATGCCCTGTCTGGCAAGAAACTGTTCTGCCAGACGTATGGTGGACCGGCTTACCTCAAAACGCTGTGCCATCTGCAGTTCATTGGGAAGTTTGGTACCGGCTTTATAATTTTCCATGTGGAGCATAGAAACAATGGCATCTGCTGTACGTTCAGGCAGAGATTTCTGATTTACTGAATTTAATTTATCCATATTGAAATCCTCTATTTTTCGGTGATTGTAATATCGCCATCAGAAGAAGTAACATTCAGAAGATTCTTGGAATCTGTAGTTCTGCTGTAGGCATGGGAATCATCGCTTCCTGTTAACTGGCCTTTCAGAGATTCCGGGATCTTCAGATCACCCAGAGTTGTTGCGGCGTTTATGGAGAGCTGTTTCAGGTTATCTGCAGAAATACCAAGAGTAATATCTCCGAGACTGCTGTCAATAGTGTTTTGGCCGGAGAAGGAAGCTTTGGCAGTTGTAAGATCTCCGTCGGAAAGCTTTAGTTCGCCGTTGTTACAGCTTGTATTCTGAATATTTATGTCACCATAATCTGCCTGAACAGAAGTGTTTCTGAGAAGGCTGTCTTTGATACTGATGTCACCGTCAGAAGAAGTGACAGTACCTTTAGATATGTCCAGATTTTTCAGGGTGATGTCTCCGTAATCATCAGAAAGGGACATATTCTGGCAGTCGAGAGTGTTTATATTGAGATATCCATCGCCCATTCTGCAGGAAAAAGAATCGAGTTTCTGATTTTGGGGAATATACAGTGTCGCCTGATTGACATTTTCAATTACGCTGGTCTGTCCAAGCATCATTTGAAGAAAATTAATATCTATATGAATATAGGAAGATGAAGAATTTCCTTTGGATTCTGCAATATTCAACACACCACTTTCGGATACCTGATAAGAAAGAGGGAGAAGACCATCAGAGGTTTCTATATTGTAGGAAATATAGGCCTTGTTATCTGAAGATGGTTTGAGGTTGAAGTCGATGTTGCGAAGATCTGCATTCACCTGAGAAAAGCTGTCAAGTTCAGTTTTTTCCAGAATAGCGTGATTGTCATTGGAAAGCAGAGTGGCATCACCGCTGATTACGTTCAGATCTGCAGTTGCAACGTATTTTTTGCCTCCGGTAAGGGCTCCGGCACCGAATGTGATCAGGCCTGCACCACATAAAACAGTACCTGCTATGAGAAATTTTTTTGTTGTTCTGTTCATTTTCAGTTACCTCTCTTTCTGGTAAAATGCTGAACAATTTTGACGAAAAGAAGGCCAATCCATTTGCTCAGATAAATACCAAGGAGGCAGAGCAGGATGGCAGCACCGATTCCGAATACACCTGTTCCGAGGATCATGCATCCACCAGGAATAGAATAGGGAATTGCTACAATTCCTCTCAGAAGCAGTTTGCTTCCGATGATCAGTACGCAGAAGGCAAAAACAAATATGCAGAAAATTACAGACAGCACAGTGATCGCAGTGGCCAGAAGTACTGCCAGCAGGGCAGCAAGCAGAGGTCCTGCAACAGGCGCTGCCAGAAGTGCCAGTACTGCGATGCGTAATGTGGATCTGGAAGGCGTCTTTTTGATTTCTGATTCTTCCTGGATTTTTTTATCAAGAAGATTTGAGATAAGATCTGCGGCTGCTTTTTTGGGAGAACCGAGTTCTTTCATTAGTTTCTGCTCGCCTTCGGCATCTGTTTCGTTGAAGTATTCATTGAAGTAATCAACTGCATCTTCGTAATCTTCAGAAGGAAGCTTGCGAAGATGTTTTTTCAGCTGGGTCATATATTCTTCTCTGGTCAATTTCGAATCCTCCCTTCGATAATTCCGTCAATAGTATCTCTGTATGAAATCCATTCATTTTTCAGATATTCCCTCTGGGTTTTGCCAGAATCAGTGATTGAATAATATTTACGTTTACGTCCCTGATATTCCTGCGAATAAGTTGTCAGATAACCATTTTTTTCGAGCTTTTTCAGAATCGGATACAAGGTGGATTCTTTGGTATCAGCTGCGATCTTTACAGTCTGACTGATTTCATATCCATAGGAATCCTGGGTTTCTACAATGGACAGAATAAGGAATTCTATCAACAGTGCAGATACAGGATAGTACATAGATATTCCTCCTTTGATAATGTGTAAAATAATTATATATAAAAATTTTATATATAAAATATATACATATTATGAGAGGATGTCAATAGCAAAATGAAAAAATAAAAGACTGCGATAAGTGGTATATCTATAAAAATATGTAATCGATAGGTTTAAGTTGCAGAAGCAAAGAAATCGGTGTAAGATAGTTAAGAATATGAAGAAATAAGGAGTAATTAGATTACATGAAGAAAAAGGCACTTCGTGCGGCTTTTCCTTATACAGTGCCCATATGTGTGGGCTTTCTGTTTCTGGGGATATCCTACGGATTTATGATGAGAAGCAAAGGTTTTTCTTTCGTATATCCGTTATTTATGAGCATGTTTATCTTTGCAGGTTCCATGGAATTTGTTACAGCCAATCTTCTGTTGTCAGCATATAATCCGGTCTATGCGTTTCTGCTTGCACTGATGGTCAATGCACGGCATCTGTTTTATGGCATATCGATGCTGGATAAATATAAGAATACAGGATGGAAGAAATTTTATCTGATCTTTGGAATGTGTGACGAATCATTTTCAGTGAACTTTACTGTAGAACCACCGAAAGACGTGGACAGAGTATGGTTTATGTTTTTTGTGAATCTTCTGAATCAGATTTACTGGGTGGCAGGAGCAACCGGAGGTGCCCTTCTTGGTTATATGATTCATTTTGACACCACAGGTATTGATTTTGTGATGACTGCACTGTTTGTGGTAATGCTGGTAAATCAGTGGGAAGAGACAACAGATCACAGACCTGTACTGATTGGACTTGGGTGTACGGCAATATGCCTTCTGATCTTTGGAAGCAGTAATTTCATTGTTCCGGCCATGATCTTTATCATTGCCAGTTTTACATTTGAAAGAAAATGGAAAGAAAGAGAGGTGGAAATCAGATGACTATGACAACGACGCAGGCGATCATTACCATAGCAGCAGCTGTGCTGGGTACCATGGCAACACGTTTTCTTCCTTTTATTATCTTTCCGGAGGGTAAAAATCCACCGGAGTATGTGAAGTATCTGGGAACTGTCCTTCCGTATGCTGCAATCGGGCTTCTGGTGATATATTGCCTGAAAGATGTACCGGGAAGCGGAAATTATGGTATACCGGAAGCAATTGCGATTGTTTTTATTATTCTGATCCACAAATGGAAAAAAAGCACTTTGTTAAGTATTGGAAGCGGAACTGTTCTGTATATGATTCTTGTG